>NZ_JAGQDB010000001.1:0-119451 GCF_024346495.1 Cyanobium sp. A1C-AMD
TCAGGCTGTCACTATTGATTTTATTTCTTAAGCCGGTGATCGGATTTGAACCGACGACCTACTGATTACGAATCAGTTGCTCTACCCCTGAGCTACACCGGCAGCTCAATGAAATTAGCATTCAGGGGTTGGCCTTGATGGGACGGGTAAGTGATGGGATCCAAGCCAGATTCAATTGATCCAGCCCTTAAGGCGAGGTTGCTCCAGGAAGCTCGTACCCCCTGGCGTGGTCTGCGGCGCGGTCTCTGGGTGGCCTTGGCCGCTTCTGGTGCTGTGGGGTTAGCCACGATGGCAATGCGATTGGCAAGCGGAGCTGAAGTTGCCTCAACTGACCTGCTGATCCAGGTCGGTGCGCTCAGCTTGTTCGGCAGTCTCATCTGGTTGGATCGCAACCGCGTCGGCGACTGAAGACGCTTCAGGTTGGACGAGAGCCTCTGCCGCTGGAGCAGCCGGCTGGGTGGTCAGAAGCGGGTTCAGCAGCAACAGGGGCAGCCCTAGGGACATTCGCTGGCTGACGAGCTGCTGCAGGCTCAGGGATGGACGCTCAGGGAGCGTGGCGGGGTTGCGGATTAGCAGGGCGCTTGCCTGGATCAGCTGTTGCCACTGCCAGGTGATTACTGCTAGCAGCGGGCAGGCCACCAGCAGACCCACGAAGCGAGGGCTGGCGGCCAGTGGGGAGAGCGGCGTAGCTAGGGCGGCGTGCTGGTCTATCCACCAAAAAAGGGGCAGCAGGGCTGCAGCGCCAGCTCCCATCAGGAGCTTGAGCACCAGGCTGCTCTGCAGTGCCGCCAAGCTGAGCTGGGCCCCGCTCCTGGCTTTGATTGGTACCTTGATTACCAGCAAAGACCAAACGTCGGCTGGGCGCTGCCAGAGCAGGATGGCTGGCCCTAGGGCGCCGATTGCCCAGGCCAGTAACCGCTCCAGCCCAGGCAGGGGGCCAGGATCAGCACCCGCCAGCACAAGTACCAACCCCAAAAGCTCCAGTGGCAAGGCCCCAAGGGCTACCAGCTGGAGCCAGAGCAGGGGCTCGCTGCGGGGGTTCACGGAGGTCAGATGGTGAGGGTTCGGCGCTGGGTGGCCAGTTTGAACGCCTCCACCCGATCCCCTTCCTGCCAGCCGGTGTAGCGGTCGGTGCCGATGCCGCACTCGAAGCCGGTAGCAACTTCCTTGACGTCGTCCTTGTTGCGACGCAGGGAGTCGAGGTCGCCCTCGAACACCTTCTCCTTGCCGCGCCACACCCGCACTTTGCAGTTGCGTTGCAGCTTGCCGCTGGTCACATAGCAACCAGCCACGGCACTGCGGCCAATGGTGAATACGGCGCGCACCTCGGCTTCGCCGAGGGACTCCTCCACCAACTCCGGCTCTAGCAGGCCTTCCATAGCCATCTGGATGTCTTCCAGCAGCTTGTAGATGACGTCGTAGTCGCGCACGTCGACGCCGGTGGCATCGGAGGCGCGTTTGGCGCCAGGGGCCATTGAGGTGTTGAAGCCAACGATCACGGCGCCGGAGGCGGCGGCTAGATCGACGTCGGTTTCGGTGATCTCGCCCGGTGCGGAGAGCAGAACCCGCACCTGCACCTCGCCCTGAGGGAGCTGCTCCAGGGAGCCGAGAATTGCTTCCACGGAGCCCTGAACGTCAGCTTTGAGGATCAAGTTGAGCTCCTTGAGCTCGCCCTCGCTGGCCTGGCCCGACATCGAGGCCAGGGAAACCCGGCGTGAAGCCATTTGCTGGGCAAGACGGGTGGCCCGTGCCTCGTTGGCGCGGTCGCCCACCACCGAGCGGGCGGTCTTCTCATCTGGATAGACCTCAAATTCGTCGCCAGCGGTTGGGACTTCGCTGAAGCCGAGGGCTTCAACGGCATAGGAAGGACCTGCCTCCTTAACCCGCTTGCCGGTGTCATCCACCATGGCTCGCACCTTGCCCAGTACCGGGCCGGCCGCCAGCACGTCACCAGCTTTGAGGGTGCCGTTCTGAATTAGCAAGGTGGCAACAGGGCCCTTGGCCTTGTCGAGGTGAGCCTCGATAACGGTGCCCCGAGCCATGCGGTCCGGGTTGGCCTGGAGGTCTTCCACCTCGGTGACCAGCAGGATCATCTCCAGCAATTTGTCGACGTTCTCACCCTTGAGGGCGCTCACAGGCACCATCACCGTGTCGCCACCCCAGTCTTCAGCCACCAGTTCGAGGCCGGAGAGCTCCTGTTTGACCCGGTCGGGGGAGGCGCCTTCCTTGTCGATCTTGTTGATCGCCACCACGATCGGCACCTTGGCGGCCCGGGCATGGCTTATGGCTTCCAGGGTCTGGGGCCGAACACCATCATCGGCTGCCACCACCAGCACAGCCACGTCTGTGACCTTGGTGCCGCGGGCCCGCATGGCAGTGAATGCCTCGTGGCCAGGGGTGTCCAGGAAGGTGATCTTGCGTTGTTCGCCTGCGTGGGGGATCTCCACTTGATAGGCGCCGATGTGCTGGGTGATGCCGCCGGCTTCGCCCGCGGCCACCCTTGTTTTGCGGATTGCGTCCAGCAGGCTGGTCTTGCCGTGGTCGACGTGGCCCATCACGGTCACCACGGGTGGGCGACGGATCAGGTGGGCGCGATCGCTTTCCTCGATCATCTCGACTGTCTTGGCGGCCGCTGCCTCGACGTCGTCTTCGAGTACCGGTACGCCGAATTCCTCGGCCACCGCTTCGATTGTGGAGAGATCAAGGCTCTGGGTCACCGTGGCGATGACGCCCTTGAAGAAGAGGCTCTTGATGATCTCGGAGCTTTCGACGCCGAGCTTTTCGGCCAGCTCCTGCACGGTGAGGTTGCCCTCCGGCACGATCAGCATTTCGGGCCGAACAGACTTGGCCTCGCGGGTTGCCCGCAGTTCCATGGCCCGGCGCCGCTGCCGCTGGCGGGTGGTTTCCTTCTTGCGCTTGCGCATCGCCGCCATGGGCTTTGCGGCAGGGGCGGGTGCGGTGCGGGGCTTGGCCGGGCGGGCCAGGCTGGCCTGCAACACATAGGCCTCCTGTTCACCGGCGTAGCCACCGGTTTCAGCCGTGAGCGCATCATCGTTTTCGCCGATGATGTGAACCTTGGTGCGCTGCTTTTGCGGCGTGCGGCTGCGCAGGGCCTCAAGTTTGGCGCTGTCATCCCAGTCAGGGCGACGGGGGCGTCCTGCTGCACCAGCGGGAGTTGGCGCCCGGAAGCCAGGCCTTCTGGGGGCTGCTGGCGGGGTTGCGCTAGGTCGCACCAGTTCAGGGGTGCCGCCTGGGCTGCTGGGTGCACCTGCTGGGGCTTCGCTGCGGTCGCCGGGGCGCCGCGGCGGCGGAGCTGTGGGGCGGCCGGAGGGCTTCTGGAGCTGCATCAGCTCGCCAGGAGCCATGGGCTTGCGCATGCCGGCTGGCATACCCGGACGGCCAGGTGCAGCCGGGCGACCGGGAGCTCCCAGGCCAGTAGGTGCTCCAGGGGCTGCGCTATCGCGGCGAATCGGCTTGCCGACAAGCTCCAGTGGGGTTGGACCAGGACGGCCCCCAGCTCCAGGCTGGCCGGGACGGGTTGGAGCTGGCACGCCAGCGCGTTGGGGGCTGGCGGGACGCTGACTCAGAGGCGCCCTGCCTGCAGGCGGAGCCGGGCGGCTGCTGGTGGTGCCCGCAGGGGTGCTGATGGGCCTACCCACCAGCTGGGGCTTGCCGGGCGCTGGCCGCATCGGCAATTCCGGTTTGCGGCTCGCAGCTGGTGCCGGAGCTGCAGGGGCCGGGCGGGACGGGGCTGGGGTGGCGGGGCGAGCTGGTTTGGATGCAATCACCACAGGCTTGCTGGGCGCAGCGGGCTTGCTGGGTGAGGCAGGCTTGCTGGGTGAGGCAGGCTTGCTGGGTGAGGCAGCGGCGGGCCTGGCTGGTGCCGGCGGCTTGCTAGGTGCCGGTGGCTTGCTCACCAAAATGGGCTTGCTGGCAGCCGCCGGCTGTTTGACAGCTTCTGGTGCTTTTACAAGCTCAGGCTGTTTTGCAGCCTCTGGCTGCTTAGAGACCAGCTGAGGTTTGGCGACGACTTGTGGCTTGGCAACCACTAGTGGCTTGGAGGCCAGGGGTGGCTTGCTTGCCAAGGGCGGCTTGTTGGGCTGGGCTGGCTTACCCGCAGGAGCTGCGGCAGGGCGGGCCGGTGGCATGACCGGCTTGGCTGCCGCCGGAGCGACCGGCCGGGGGCTGGTGGCTGGTTGGGGAGGGGCGGGCGATGGGACAGCGGTTGTCTCAGCCTTTTTGACGGAGAGGATCGCTTTCGGTGGAGCTGCAGAGGCCGGCGCCGCCGCCTTGCTGCCGTTCGAGCCGCCCTCGATCAAGGAGCGAATCCGTGTCGCTTCGTCGTCGCTGATAGAGCTGCTATGGCTCTTAGCCGCAACCCCCAGCTTCTCGGCGGCGTCGAGCACGTCCTTGTTCTCCAGGCCTAAGTCCCGGGACAGCTCATAAATTCTGACTTTGCCGCTGCTGGTCATTCAGGTCTCCATGGGTCGGGGCCCAAGGGCCGCCATGCGGGGCCGAGGGGCACACCAGGCCGCACGCGCGCTGCGGCCAATGTTCATCTTGCCTCAGAGGCGAGATCGGCGCCTGGGGTCAGGCGCTTTTCCAGCGTTTCGACAATTGCATCTGCAACCTGGCAGCGCAGGGCCCGCTGCAGACGCTTACGTCGTTTCGCCTCTTCTAGACACGCCTGGTTGGGGCAGAGATAGGCCGAACGGCCCATGCCCTGATCCAACCCGAGTCCCCCTTCGGCCAGCCGAATTACCCGCCAAAGCTGCTGGCGATCCAGCAGCGCGCGGCAGGCAACGCAGCGCCGAAGCACGGCACGGCGACTCACCGGGCCTCTGCCTCGGTTGCCTGGGGCGCCTCTTCTGGAGCGGGCTCATATTCGGCCTCGGCCACCTCCTCTTCCTCGTAGTAACCGGCTTCGTCTTCTGGCAGCGGATATAGCTCCCGCAAACGGGCATCCTCCTCGGCCCGGGCGGCCTGTTCGATTTCGAGGCGGGCTTCGGCTTCGGCCTGAAGAGCCTCCTCCTCTTGCCGCTGGGCAATCAGCTCAGCTACCACCGCATCTTCCGAGGACTGGTCGTATTCGCCGGCGTTTTTGATGTCGAGCTTCCAGCCGGTAAGTCGGGCGGCTAGACGCACGTTCTGGCCTTCGCGGCCAATGGCGAGGCTGAGCTGATCGGAGGGAACCAGCACGTGGGCGTGCTGGCCTTCAGGGTCGACCAGGCGCACCATCTCAACCCTTGCCGGGCTGAGAGAGTTGGCGATGTACTGGCCCGGGTCGGGCGACCAGCGAATCACGTCAATTTTCTCGCCACGCAGCTCGTTGACCACTTGCTGAATGCGGGAGCCGCGGGCGCCAATGCAGGCACCCACTGGATCAACTTCGCGCTCCACTGAGTCGACGGCCACCTTGGTGCGCGGGCCGACTGAGCGGGAAGGGGGATTGGCTTCCCTGGCTACGGCGACGATTCGGACCGAACCCTCCTGGATCTCGGGAACTTCATTTTCGAACAAATAGACCACCAGGCCCGCGTTGGAGCGACTCACGAATAGCTGGGGGCCGCGCCGCGCCACCTCGCTCACTTCCTTGAGGAACACTTTGAAGGTGGCATTTGCCCTGTAGTTGTCGTTCGGTAGCTGGTCGCGGCGGGGCAGCTCGGCCTCGACCTCGGGACGACCCAGGCCAGAACTCACGGCCATGATCACGCTTTGGCGCTCGAAGCGGATCACCCGAGCGGTGAGCACGGGGTCTTCCAGGTCGGCGAACTCCTCCTGGATCATGCGGCGCTGCTGGTCACGCAGCTTCTGAGCCAGCACCTGCTTGGTGGTGGCGGCGGCCATGCGGCCGAAGTCTTCTTTCTCCGGGGTGACATCAAGCACCACCGTGTCGCCGATCTGGGCGTCATCGGCAACCTGCTGCACTTCGGCAAGGGCGATCTGGTGGTCTTCGCTCTCAACTTCCTCAACAATTATTTTCGAGGCCAGAACTCGGTATCCCTCCTCCTCCAGGTCCAAACCCACATCGAAGTTGGAGAAGTAGTCCTCTTCGAAGGGGTCTTCGCTGATCCCGAGGTAGAGGGTGCGGCGGTAGCGCTCGTAGCCCTTGAGCAGGGCTTCCCGCAGGGCAGCCTCCACCACGGCGGGCGCAAGTTTCTTCTCGTCGCTGATGTCCTCGATCAGGTTATTCAGACCGGGGAGCAGAACCAGGGCCATGGATCAGGGGTGAGAAATGGTCAGGGAAAGGTCAGTCGGACTCGGATGGGGTGACCAGGCAGACGCTGATCACGGAGTCTCGGGGGATGCGCTGAGTGCGGCCGCGGATGTTGATGTGAACATCCGTCGCATCGCGCTCTAGGAGGAGCCCTTCGCGCTGTACATCGAGCCCTTGGTTGTCACGGCAGAGCACGACAACGGGAAATCCGCGAAATGAGCGGAAATCCCGATCGTCGCGCAGGTCGTCGCTGACGCCAGGGCTGCTGACCTCCAGCACATAAGCATCACCAAGCAGCTCGGCTGCCTCGATCGCCTCGGCCAGCGGTGCACTAAGGGAAGCGCACTCATCCAGGTTTATGTCACTGCCATCAGCTCGCTGCACCAGCACCTGCACCGTCATGGGGATGCGATGGGTGAAGACATGTACTCCTTTGAGCTCAAAGCCAGTAGCAACCACAGCCGCTTGGGCTAGGCGCTCCAGATCTGGCAGGAGAGGGTGGGGCAATGGGGCGGGGAAGCTGGGGGCAGGCGGCCCGCCGGCTTGTGCAGTACTAAAACTGCCCTGCAAACCACAGCTGTTCAGTAAAAAACTGAACCCTTAGCGAAGCGCTGAATGCTCAGCGAGGCGCCAAACCGTGACTAGAGGGTATGCCCGCCGGGCAAGCATTCACCCTAGGGGATGGACGGCTCAGGGGCCAGGCGCCGCCGCCGGCGGTATTTCGATGATCGGGGCTTCGGCGAAGTAATCGCTTTGTTGGACGGTGCCCCTTTGGCTGGCGTCCTGATTTAGGCACTGGGCCTGCTGCTCGCCGGTCCGCAGGTATTGGCATACCCGTGCCCAGAGCTTTGCCCGGGTGCCGGGGCCTCCCTGGCTGAAGTGGACTAAGTCGTTGCCGCCAACCATGCCCTGGATTTCCACCTGGCAAAGGCTGCATTGCTGACGCGTGCCGGGGGGAATTTCTGCCATTGCCGCTGTCCGATCTCGATTCAATTTAGGCCGTTGCAACAGCCTGCCTGCCCCTATCCCCATTCCCTGCCGTCTTGATGGGCTCCCTAGCCTCATAGCCATGCTTCAAAGAATGTCGATGAATTGGGTGTTGGGGGCGAGCTTGTCCCTAGTCAGGCTGGTTTTGACGGTCGGCCTCGGCTTAGTCCTGGGACTTGGATCTTTCAGCGCTCCTGCCCTAGCTCTGGACCCTGCGGTCGATCCCATTGCCCAGGCCATTCCCCACAGCTTTGTGGCCGAGGCAGCTCGGGCAGTGGCGCCAGCGGTGGTGCGGATCGACACCGAGCGCGAGGTGGCTCGCCAAGCCTTTGACCCCGCCCTGCTAGATCCCTTGCTTCGCGATCTATTCGGCGATCCCTCCGGCAGCATGCGGGAGCGGGGTCAGGGGTCTGGCGTCGTAATCGATGCAGCCAAGGGCCTGGTTCTCACTAACGCCCACGTGGTCGATCAGGTCGACAGCGTTGAGGTCACCTTGGCCGATGGTCGCCATGTGGACGGTGCGGTGGTGGGCGCCGATTCGGTTACCGATCTGGCCGTGGTCAAAATCTCCGGCCCGCGGGATTTGCGCTCCGCCCGTCTGGGCGACTCCGAGGCCCTGGAGGTGGGCGATTGGGCCATAGCCATGGGCAGCCCCTATGGGCTTGAGCGCACCGTGACCCTGGGCATCGTTTCTAGCCTGCACCGCAACATCAACAGCCTGGGTTTCTCCGACAAGCGGCTCGATCTGATCCAAACCGATGCGGCCATCAATCCAGGCAATTCAGGTGGTCCGCTGATCAACGCCAGTGGCGAGGTGATCGGTATCAATACCCTGGTCCGCTCTGGACCAGGCGCAGGGTTGGGATTTGCGATCCCTATCAACTTGGCCCGAGGTGTGGCCAGCCAGCTCAGCAGCGGCGGCCAGGTGATCCACCCCTATCTGGGCTTGCAGCTGGTGCCGCTCACTGCCCGCCGCGCACGGGACAACAATCGTGATCCCGAGGCTCTGCTGCAGCTGCCAGAGCGTGATGGTGCCTTAGTGCAACGGGTGCTGCCCGCTAGTCCGGCGGAAACGGCTGGCCTACGCCGCGGTGACCTGGTGGTGGCTGTGGCAGACCAGCCCGTGCCCGATCCGGCCAGCCTGCTGGAGCGTGTTGAGCGCAGCAGCGTTGGTGAGCCCCTGGCGCTCACGGTGGTTCGGGGTCAACGCGAACTCAGCCTGATGATCAAGCCGGCGGCCTTGCCCCACTCCGGTTGAGCACTGCTACGGTCGCGGCCGATTCAGGAATATTTGATGTCGGATCTGCAGGACCGGATGAAGCAGGCAGTGGCTGCTGCGGCCACTGAGCAGATCCAGAGCGGCATGGTGGTCGGCCTGGGTTCTGGCTCTACCGCAGCCCTAATGATCCAGGCCCTCGGCGCCAAGCTCAAAAGCGGTGAACTCAGCGACGTGGTGGGTGTCACCACCTCCTTCCAAGGCGAGGTGCTGGCAGCTGAGCTCGGCATTCCGCTCAAGAGCCTTAATGCAATTGAGCGCATCGATCTTGCAATTGATGGCGCAGATGAGGTGGATCCCGCTTTTCAATTGATCAAGGGCGGTGGTGCCTGCCACGTTCAGGAGAAATTGGTAGCAGTGCGGGCCGAGCGCTTTGTGGTGGTGGTGGATTCCACCAAGCTCGTCGACACCTTGAATCTCAGCTTTCTGTTGCCCGTAGAGGTCCTGCCTGGTGCCTGGCGTCAGGTGCAGGCCCAGCTAGCAGCGATGGGTGGCGATGCCCAGTTGCGCATGGCCGTAAAGAAGGCGGGTCCGGTGGTCACCGACCAGGGCAATCTCGTGTTGGATGTGAAATTCGCCGCTGGTATCAGCGATCCGGCGGAACTGGAGGCGGCGATCAACAACTTGCCGGGCGTGTTGGAGAACGGCCTATTCGTGAACATCACCGACCAGGTGCTGGTGGGCGAGATCGTTGATGGCGAGCCCCGGGTGCGGGATCTGGTCAAGCGCTGAGGCTCAGCCCCCAACCCCGCTCCCGTCTCCGCACAGCTGCAGCAGCACCTGGCGCTGACGGGGGCCATCCAATTCCACCAGCAGCACGGCCTGGTAGCGGCCCAGGCCCAAGCGGCCGTCCACGACCGGCAGGGTGAGGTGGTTGCCCAGCTTCAGGGCGATCAGGTGGGCATGGGCGTTGCGCGGTTCATCGGCGGGAATGCCCGGACGCAGATGCAGGTCGTTGTGGGCGTAAGCCCGGTCGGGGGGCGTCAGGGCCAGGAAATGGCGCTCGATGTCGCCCAGCAACCGTTCCTCGGCCTCGTTCACTACCAGGGCGGTGGTGGTGTGCTGGCCGGCGGCCACCAGCAGACCATTGCGGATCCCGGTGGCATCCACGAAGGCTTGCAGGTCGGCGCTGATGTCGTCGCAGCTGATGTTGGCCGTGGTGGTGCGTTCCAGCCGGGTGGAGTGAAACGTCACCATGGCGAGGCAAACTCCCCCATCTCAGTTCAGCCTGCGCTTGACGGACTCGGCGTGACTGTGGAGCCCCTCGCTTTCGGCCAGGGTGATCACCGCGGACCCGGTGGCCTCCAGGGCCTCCCGGTTAAAGCGGATCAGGCTGGTGTGGCGCATAAAGGTCTCCACGCTGAGGGCCCCGGCGAAGCGGGCCGTGCCCGCGGTGGGCAGGGTGTGGTTGGGGCCCGCTAGGTAGTCGCCGACGGCCTCGGGGGTGTATGGACCCATAAAGATGGCGCCGGCGTGCTGGATTTGTTCGGCCAGGATTTCGGGGTCTTCCACCAGCAGCTCCAGATGTTCGGGGGCGAAGCAGTCGCTGAGTTGGGCGGCGCGGCCAAGGCTGTCGCAGAGCACGATCAGCCCCCAGTCGTTGAGGGCGGTGCGGGTGATTTCAGCCCTGGGGTGGTTTTCAAGCTGGGCCTCCAGGGCTGCTGGCATGGCGGCGGCCAGCTCCGGGCTGGTGGTCAGCAGGATGGCGGCGGCCAGGGGGTCATGCTCGGCCTGGGCCAGCAGGTCGGCGGCTACTTGGTCTGCCCTGGCGCTGTGGTCGGCGATCACCAGCACCTCACTTGGACCTGCCAGCGAATCGATTGCCACCCGTCCGTAGACCGCTTTTTTGGCCAGGGTCACGTAAAGGTTGCCAGGGCCGCTGATCACGTCGACCCGGGGAATGGTGGCGGTACCGAAGGCAAGGGCGCCGATCGCCTGGGCGCCCCCAACCCGATACACCTCCTCGACCCCGGCCAGGTGGGCGGCCGCCAGCACGGTTTCATGGGGCTCGCCGCCGGGGCCTGGGGGTGTCACCATCACGAGCCGCTGCACCCCTGCTACCCGTGCCGGCACCGCATTCATCAGCACGGTGCTGGGGTACGAAGCCCGTCCCCCAGGCACGTAGAGGCCGGCCCGCTGCACCGGCCGCCAGCGCCGGCCCAACAGTTCGCCATGGGGACCGGTGACGGCCAGGTCGGTCGGCAGTTGATGCTGGTGGAAAGCGAGGATTCGCTGGTGCGCCAGGCGCAGTGCGTCCTTCAGGGACTCCGGTGTGGCTTGCCAGGCGTCAGCCAGCCGCTGTGGCGGAATCCGCAGGGGATCGGGGCGCACGCCATCAAAGCGTTCGGTGAGCTCCATCAAGGCGGCATCGCCTTCCGCTTGCACCCTGGAGAGGATCTCCTCGACCCGAACCATCTCTTCGCGCAGGCGCCCGCCACTGGTGCGTTCAGCGATGGTTCCCAGTCGATCAGCGGCGGCGTTTGAACCGTCATCGCGCAGGCAGCTGATCGATAGGGCAACAGGCGTTGCGACCACGGAAAGGTTCAGGGTTACAAGATTGTCAAGTTAGGCCGGCACAGCTCTTGCAGGCGGTGAGGGTCCTTAGGAGGGCCTGGCGGTAGGATCTACCTTCTCTGATCCAGCGTCCGTCCGCCTGTGGCCAATAACACCTCATCGAAGAAGCGCATTGAGGTTGCTGAGCGCAACCGTCTTCGCAACCGCACCTACAAGTCGGCCCTGCGCACCTTGATGAAGCGCTGCTTCACCGCTTGCAGCGCCTACTCCCAGACCCCTGGTGAAGACGCCAAGACAGCTGTTCAAACCACCATGAACGCTGCTTTCAGCAAGATTGATAAGGCTGTGAAGGTGGGTGTGCTTCACCGCAACACCGGAGCCAACCAGAAGTCGCGCATCAGTGCTGCTGTGAAGCAGGTGACCGCGCCGGCCGCAGCCTCCCAAGCCTGAACCAGGTCCCGTCCGTGATTGCCTCGCCAGCATCGACCGAATCGGGTTTGCCCGTTTTGGTTGACAGCCACTGCCACATCGTTTTTCGCAATTTCGACGACGATCTGGAGGAAGTGGCCCAGCGCTGGCGCGATGCTGGAGTTCGTTCCCTGGTCCATGCCTGCGTTGAGCCTGGGGAAATTCCAGCGATTCGCGCCTTGGCAGATCGTTTTGAAGAGTTGCGTTATTCCGTAGGGGTCCATCCGCTCGATACCGAGCATTGGCAGCCCGACACGCCAGAGATTTTGCGTCAAGCCGCCCAGGCTGATAGCCGGGTTGTGGCGATCGGAGAACTCGGCCTGGATCTGTTCCGTGAGCAGAATCTGGCTGCCCAACTGGCCATGCTCGAGCCCCAGCTTGATTTGGCAGTGGAGCTAGACCTGCCTGTGATCGTCCATTGCCGCGACGCTGCCGAGCCGATGTTGACCTTGCTGAGGCAACGGGCCTCCCTAGGTGGCTGCCCTCGCGGGGTGATGCATTGCTGGGGCGGAGATCCTGGAGAGATGGCTGGTTTCTTAGAGCTCGGTTTCTTCATCAGCTTTAGCGGCACGGTGACTTTTCCCAAGGCGGAAGCCACCCATGCCTGCGCCCGCCACGTGCCTGCCGATCGCTACCTAGTGGAAACCGATTGCCCCTTCTTGGCGCCGGTGCCCCGCCGCGGCAAGCGCAACGAACCGGCTTTTGTGGCGGCGGTGGCAGCCCGGGTCGCCGATTTGCGTGGGCAAACCCTCGCAGAAGTGGCTAATACCAGCACTTCCAACGCGGCAAGGCTGTTCGGACTGCCACTTCACAATGTATAATGTTTTATTGGTCTGGAAGCGGAAGCGCTGCTTGTTGTCGACGTCTGCATTCTTGAAGCGACCCCGTTGAGCATGCCCCCGCGGGCGGCCGTTCCCTACGAGGGGAGCGGCTGTTCGTGTGGGCGGTTGCGGAGCATTCAAGTCAGCGGTGATCGGCATCAGGTGCGTTCCACTGCCCAGTCCTTATCCACCCGTTCCTGCAGGTTCACCGCATGAGCAGCGCGATCCAGGTCGCCAAGACCGCCACTTACCTCCCCGATTTGGTGGAGGTGCAGCGCGCGAGCTTCAAATGGTTCCTGGAGAAGGGCCTGATCGAAGAGCTCGAGAGCTTTTCGCCGATTACTGACTACACCGGCAAGCTTGAGCTGCACTTCATCGGTAGCGAGTACCGCCTGAAGCGCCCGCGTCACGATGTTGAAGAAGCAAAGCGTCGTGACGCGACCTTTGCATCCCAGATGTATGTCACCTGTCGCCTGGTTAATAAGGAGACAGGGGAGATCAAGGAGCAAGAGGTTTTCATTGGCGAGCTGCCCTTGATGACCGAGCGAGGCACCTTCATCATCAACGGTGCCGAGCGGGTGATCGTCAACCAGATTGTGCGTTCACCTGGCGTCTATTTCAAGGACGAGCAGGATAAAAACGGCCGTAAAACCTTCAATGCCAGCCTGATCCCCAACCGGGGTGCCTGGTTGAAGTTTGAAACTGATAAAAACGACCTGCTGCACGTTCGTGTCGACAAGACTCGCAAGATCAACGCCCACGTGTTAATGCGTGCTATCGGCCTGTCTGACAACGACGTGCTCGATAAACTTCGCCATCCCGAGTATTACCAGAAGTCGATCGAGTCGGCCAACGACGAGGGCATTTCTTCCGAAGATCAAGCTCTCCTTGAGCTCTACAAAAAGCTTCGTCCAGGTGAGCCTCCCTCTGTCAGCGGTGGCCAGACCCTGCTGCACAGCCGCTTCTTCGATGCCAAGCGCTACGACCTAGGTCGCGTCGGTCGTTACAAGATCAATAAAAAGCTGCGCCTCACCATCCCCGATGCGGTGCGCACCCTCACCCCTGAGGACGTGCTCAGCACTATCGACTACTTGATCAATCTCGAGCTCGATGTGGGCGGCGCCAGCCTCGATGACATCGACCACCTCGGCAATCGCCGGGTGCGCTCAGTGGGAGAGCTGCTGCAAAACCAGGTGCGGGTCGGTCTCAACCGGCTCGAGCGCATCATCAAAGAGCGCATGACGGTCGGTGAAACCGAATCGCTTACCCCTGCCCAGCTGGTGAACCCCAAGCCCCTAGTGGCGGCGATCAAGGAGTTCTTTGGCTCCAGCCAGCTGAGTCAGTTCATGGACCAGACCAACCCGCTGGCGGAGCTAACCCACAAGCGCCGGATCAGCGCCTTGGGCCCAGGCGGTTTGACCCGCGAACGGGCCGGCTTTGCGGTTCGCGACATCCACCCTTCCCACTACGGGCGCATCTGCCCGATCGAGACACCGGAAGGACCGAACGCCGGCCTGATCGGCTCCTTAGCCACCCACGCTCGAGTCAATGAGTACGGCTTCATCGAGACGCCGTTCTGGAGGGTGGAAGAGGGCATCGTCCATAAGACCGGTGATCCCATCTACATTTCTGCTGATCTCGAGGATGAGTGCCGCGTAGCCCCTGGCGACGTGCCCACCAATTCCGATGGCTACATCACCGCAGATCTGGTGCCTGTGCGCTATCGCCAGGACTTTGAGAAGGTGCCCCCTGAGCAGGTCGATTACGTCCAGCTTTCGCCGGTGCAGGTGATCTCGGTAGCTACCTCCTTGATCCCCTTCCTGGAGCATGACGACGCCAACCGGGCCCTAATGGGATCGAACATGCAGCGCCAGGCCGTGCCCCTGCTGCGGCCAGAGCGTCCCTTGGTGGGTACCGGTCTGGAAACCCAGGTGGCCCGCGACTCCGGCATGGTGCCGATCACCCGGGTCAATGGCACGGTCACCTTTGTCGATGCCACAGCCATCGTGATTCGCGATGAGCAGGGCACCGACCATGTGCACCACCTACAGAAGTACCAACGCTCCAACCAGGACACCTGCCTCAACCAGCGTCCAATCGTCCGCCAGGGCGATCCGGTGATTGCCGGTCAAGTGCTGGCCGATGGTTCTGCCTGCGAGGGCGGCGAGATCGCCCTGGGGCAAAATGTGCTGATCGCCTACATGCCCTGGGAGGGCTACAACTATGAGGACGCGATCCTGCTGAGCGATCGTCTCGTGCATGACGATCTATACACCTCGGTTCACATCGAGAAGTACGAGATCGAAGCCCGTCAGACCAAGCTTGGGCCTGAGGAGATCACGCGAGAAATTCCTAATGTGGCCGAGGAGAGCCTGGGCCACCTCGACGAGATGGGAATTATCCGCATCGGCGCTTATGTCGAGAGCGGCGACATCCTCGTGGGCAAGGTGACCCCCAAGGGTGAATCCGACCAACCCCCCGAAGAGAAGCTGCTGCGTGCAATCTTCGGCGAGAAGGCCCGCGACGTGCGTGACAACTCCCTGCGAGTGCCGGGTACTGAAAGGGGTCGGGTTGTGGACGTGCGCATTTATACCCGCGAGCAGGGCGACGAACTGCCGCCCGGCGCCAACATGGTTGTGCGGGTCTATGTGGCCCAGCGTCGCAAGATTCAGGTTGGCGACAAAATGGCTGGCCGCCACGGCAACAAAGGCATCATCAGCCGGATCCTGCCCCAGCAGGACATGCCCTACCTGCCCGATGGCACCCCCATCGATATCGTGCTCAACCCCCTAGGGGTACCGAGCCGCATGAATGTGGGCCAGGTGTTCGAGTGCCTGATGGGTTGGGCGTCTTCCCACCTCGACTGCCGGGTCAAGGTGGTGCCATTTGACGAGATGCACGGCGCTGAAAAGTCGAAACAAACCGTTCAGGCTTACCTCGAGGAAGCTGCCAAATTGCCCGGCAAGGAATGGGTCTACAACCCCGATAACCCAGGCAAGATTCAGTTGATCGACGGCCGCAGCGGTGAGCCTTTTGACCAGCCAGTGACTGTTGGGTACGCCCACATCCTTAAGCTGGTACACCTGGTGGATGACAAGATCCACGCCCGGTCCACCGGCCCCTACTCCCTGGTTACCCAGCAGCCCCTGGGCGGCAAGGCCCAGCAGGGCGGCCAGCGTCTCGGTGAGATGGAGGTCTGGGCTCTTGAGGCCTATGGCGCCGCCTACACCCTCCAGGAACTGCTCACCGTCAAGTCCGATGACATGCAGGGCCGCAACGAGGCCCTCAACGCCATCGTTAAAGGCAAGCCGATTCCCCGTCCTGGCACGCCGGAGTCGTTCAAGGTTCTGATGCGCGAGCTTCAGTCGCTGGGTCTAGACATCGCCGTCTATACCGACGCCGGCGAAGAAGTGGATCTGATGCAGGACGTCAACCCCCGCCGCAGTACCCCCAGCCGCCCCACCTACGAATCCCTCGGCGTCGCGGACTATGACGACGACTGATCGCTGATTGATCGCGGATCGCTCCTCCAGCGGGCGAAGCCGTGCCTCCCATTCCTTTCTCGATCTCCGCGAGCTGCAAGCCGATGTCCAACAGCAACCTCCGCACTGAAAACCACTTCGACTACGTCAAGATCACCTTGGCGTCGCCGGAGCGGATCATGCAGTGGGGGCAGCGCACGCTGCCCAACGGTCAAGTGGTGGGTGAGGTAACAAAGCCCGAAACCATCAATTACCGCACGCTGAAGCCCGAGATGGACGGGCTCTTCTGCGAGAAGATCTTTGGCCCGTCCAAGGACTGGGAGTGCCACTGCGGCAAGTACAAAAGGGTGCGCCATCGCGGCATCGTCTGCGAGCGCTGTGGTGTGGAGGTGACGGAGAGCCGGGTGCGCCGTCACCGCATGGGTTTCATCAAGCTGGCTGCCCCCGTATCCCACGTTTGGTATCTCAAGGGCATTCCCAGCTACGTAGCGATCCTGCTCGACATGCCTCTGCGGGATGTGGAGCAGATTGTTTACTTCAACTGCTACGTGGTGCTCGACCCGGGCGACCACAAGGACCTCACCTACAAGCAACTTCTTACGGAAGATGAGTGGCTGGAGATCGAGGACCAGATCTACGCCGAGGATTCGGATATTGAGAATGAGCCCGTAGTGGGCATCGGCGCCGAGGCGTTGAAGCAACTGCTGGAAGATCTTGAACTCAACGAGACCGCCGAGCAGCTGCGTGGGGACATTGCCGCCAGCAAGGGGCAAAAGCGCGCCAAGCTAATCAAGCGTCTGCGCGTGATCGACAACTTCATCGCCACTGGTGCCCGTCCCGACTGGATGGTGCTCGATGTGATCCCGGTGATTCCGCCCGACCTGCGCCCGATGGTGCAGCTTGATGGCGGCCGCTTCGCCACCTCAGACCTCAACGATCTCTACCGCCGCGTCATCAACCGGAACAACCGGTTGGCCCGTTTGCAGGAGATCCTGGCTCCTGAAATCATCGTTCGCAACGAGAAGCGGATGCTGCAGGAGGCGGTAGACGCCCTAATCGACAACGGACGCCGTGGTCGCACCGTGGTGGGGGCCAACAACCGAGCTCTGAAGTCGCTGAGCGACATCATCGAGGGCAAGCAGGGTCGCTTCCGTCAAAACCTGCTTGGTAAGCGGGTCGACTACTCCGGTCGTTCCGTGATCGTGGTGGGTCCGAAGCTGAAGATGCACCAGTGCGGCCTGCCTAAGGAGATGGCGATCGAGTTGTTCCAGCCGTTCGTGATTCATCGCCTGATCCGCCAGAACATCGTCAACAACATCAAGGCCGCTAAGAAGTTGATTCAGCGCGCCGACGATGAAGTGATGCAGGTGCTTCAGGAGGTGATCGAAGGTCACCCGATCCTGCTGAACCGAGCTCCGACCCTGCACCGTCTTGGCATCCAGGCCTTTGAGCCGAAACTTGTTGATGGTCGCGCCATCCAGCTGCACCCACTGGTGTGTCCGGCCTTTAACGCCGACTTTGACGGTGACCAGATGGCCGTGCACGTGCCGCTGGCGATCGAAGCTCAAACTGAGGCCCGCATGTTGATGCTGGCTAGCAACAACATCCTTTCGCCTGCCACTGGCGAGCCGATCATCACCCCTTCCCAGGACATGGTTCTTGGTGCTTACTACCTCACGGCCGAAAAGCCTGGAGCCATCAAGCCTGAATTTGGCGACCGGGCCAATACCTTCGCCAACCTCGACGATGTGATCGATGCCTTTGAGGAGAAGCACCTTCACCTCCACGATTGGATCTGGGTGCGTTTCAACGGCGAGGTGGAGAACGACGACGAGGACAAGCAGCCCCAAAAAGAAGAAACCCTCAGCGACGGCACTCGCATTGAGCAGTGGCTGTTCCGCCGCGATCGCTTTGATGAAGATGGCGCCCTTATCAGCCGCTACCTGCTCACCACCGTGGGTCGCGTCGTGATCAACCACACGATCATCGACGCCGTGGCTGCGACCTGACGGCCGTTCCGGATTCAAGGTTCCGGGTTTCCGTTTTCCTTCCTCTTACGTCTATCAACTGCGCGCAGCCATGACAGCCACACCCGCTAAGAAAACCACCAAGAAGAGCGCCAAGAAGGCCGCCGAGGCAGCCGCTCTCGAAATTGCAGCTGCTGCAGCACTAAAGGCGAGTAAGGCGCTTAGCAAGCAGGCGCCACCCTTCCGCAACCGCATCATCGACAAGAAGGCGCTGCGCAATCTGGTCGCTTGGGCCTACAAGCACCACGGCACGGCTGCTACGGCCTCACTGGCTGATGAGCTCAAGGATCTCGGCTTCCACTACGCCACCCAGGCCGCCGTTTCGATCTCCGTCGACGACCTGCGAATTCCTGGTGACAAAGCTGCCCTGCTGGCTGAAGCCGAGGAGCAGATCACTGAAACCGAAGAGCGCTACCGACTTGGTGAGATCACCGAGGTTGAGCGTCACACCAAGGTGATCGACACCTGGACCGAAACCAACGAACGGCTCGTGGCTGCGGTTCGCCGCAACTTCAACGAGAACGATCCACTCAACTCGGTTTGGATGATGGCTAACTCCGGCGCCCGGGGGAATATGTCCCAGGTGCGCCAGCTAGTGGGCATGCGCGGCTTGATGGCCAACCCCCAGGGGGAAATCATTGACTTGCCGATTCGCACTAACTTCCGTGAGGGTCTGACGGTCACCGAATACGTGATCTCCTCCTACGGCGCCCGCAAGGGTTTGGTGGACACCGCTCTGCGTACAGCCGACTCCGGCTACCTCACCCGTCGCTTGGTAGACGTAGCCCAGGACGTGATCGTGCGGGAAGACGACTGCGGTACAACCCGCAGCATTCCTATCGATGCCGATGAGAAAGGCAGGTTTGGTTCCAGGTTGATCGGCCGCTTAGCAGCCGAGCCCGTGGTGGCAGAGGACGGCGAAATCATTGTTGATCGCGATGGTGAGATCGATCCGATCCTGGCTCGCCGGATCGAGGCAGGTGGTGTGAAAACAGTGAAGGTGCGTTCGCCGCTCACCTGCGAAGCCTCCCGCTCGGTGTGCCGTAAGTGCTACGGCTGGGCCCTAGCCCACAACCAGCTGGTAGATCTGGGCGAAGCCGTCGGCATCGTCGCCGCCCAGTCGATCGGTGAACCCGGCACTCAGCTCACGATGCGGACTTTCCACACCGGTGGTGTGTCCACGGCCGAATCCGGCGTGGTGCGCTCATTGGTAGATGGCACGGTCGAATTCGGGCCCAAGGCTCGGGTGCGCCCCTTCCGCACCCCCCACGGTGTGGAGGCCCAGCTAGCCGAAACAGACTTCACCCTCAGCGTTAAGCCCACGGGTAAGGGCAAGCTGCAAAAGCTCGATATTATTAGCGGCTCGATCCTGTTTGTCGCTGATGGCGACACCGTGCCCGGAGATACGATCCTGGCCCAGATCGCTGCTGGCGTGACGGTTAAAAAGAGCATTGAGAAGGCCACCAAGGACGTGATCTGCGACCTGGCCGGTCAGGTTCGCTACGAGGATGCGATCCAGCCCAAGGAGGTCACCGACCGCCAAGGCAACATCACCCTCAAGGCCCAGCGCCTGGGCCGGATGTGGGTGTTCAGCGGAGACGTTTACAACCTGCCCCCCAATGCCCTGCCAGTGGTGGGCGGCAACAAGGCCGTCACCACCGGAGAAGTGCTGGCCGAAAGCCGCCTGGTGAGCGAGTACGGCGGCGCCGTGCGCCTGCGCGATAGCGCCGGTGACTCCCGCGAGGTACAAATTGTTACCTCCAGTCTCACCCTCAAAGACTGCAAGTTGGTTGGTGAATCCACCCACTCCGGCGAGATCTGGCACCTCGAGGGCAAGGACAACATTCGCTACCGCCTCAATACCGCTCCGGGCAGCAAGATCGCTAATGGTGAGGTGATCGCGGAGCTCGCCGACGACCGCTTCCGCACCCAGACCGGAGGCACCGTCAAGTTTGCCCCTGGCCTTTCGATCAAGAAAGCCCGTAGCGCCAAGAACGGCTACGAGGTGAGCAAGGGCGGCACCCTGCTGTGGATCCCCCAGGAAACCCACGAGATCAACAAGGATATTTCCCTGTTGATGATTGAGGACGGCCAGTGGATTGAGGCCGGCACCGAGGTGGTGAAGGACATCTTCAGCCAGACCGCAGGCATCGTCACGGTGACCCAGAAGAACGACATTCTTCGGGAAATCATTGTGCGCTCAGGCACTCTGCACCTGGTTTCCGATAGCAAAACCATCAGCAAATTTGCTGACGGCAAGATGGTTACTCCTGGCGAGGAGATCGCCAAGGGTCTTAAGGCAGAGGCGATTCTGTTTGTTGAGTCAGTTGAAACTCCCGACGGTGGGGCCCTGCTGCTGCGTCCGGTTGAGGAGTACGCCATCCCAGATGCTGCCCACCTGCCCGAATTGGGCGCGGTTAAGCAGTCTGGCGGCCCCTCTTTGAATCTCAAGGCCACCCAACGCCTGGCCTTTAAGGACGGCGAGCTGATCAAGAGCGTTGATGGAGTGGAACTGCTGCGCACCCAGCTAATCCTGGAAACCATCGACACCACTCCCCAGATGACGGTGGATGTGGAAGCGGTGTCTGATAAGCGGGCTAAGACGATTGAGCGCCTGCAGCTCACGATTTTGGAAACCCTGCTTGTGCGTCGCGACACCCTCTCCGATGCCAGCCACGGCTCCACCCACACCGATCTCCAGGTGGAGGACGGCATTGCTGTGAAGCGCGGCGATGTGGTGGCCACCACCCAGATCCTCTGCAAGGAGGATGGAGTGGTTCAGCTGCCCGATCAGGTCGATGGCGAGCCAATTCGCCGTTTGATCGTGGAGCGCGATGGCGACACCCGCAACATTGAGCTTGGTTTGGCCAAGTGTGAGGTTGGGGTTGAGCAGCGCATCGTCGATGGGGACCGGCTGGCGGAAGGGGTCGAAGCCCCTTGCTGCGGTCAGGTGGAGGCCATCAACGGCAGCACCCTCACGATTCGCCTCGGTCGCCCCTACATGGTTTCGCCCGACTCCGTGCTGCACGTGCGTGATGGCGAGTTGGTGCAGCGCGGTGACGCCCTAGCCCTGCTGGTGTTCGAACGTCAAAAGACAGGCGACATCGTGCAGGGTCTGCCCCGTATCGAGGAGCTGCTGGAGGCCCGCCGTCCGCGGGAATCCACAATTCTCTGCCGCAAGAGTGGCACCGTGCAGATCAAGCAGGGTGATGACGATGACTCGATAACCGTCTCGGTTATCGAGCACGACGATGCCATCACCGAGTACCCAATCCTGTTGGGTCGCAACGTGATGGTGAGTGATAGCCAGCAGGTGCATGCCGGTGAATCGCTCACCGACGGCCCGATCAATCCCCACGAGTTGCTGGAGTGCTTCTTCGAAGATCTGCGCAGCCGCAAGCCCACCATGGACGCGGCCCAGGAGGCGATCTCCAAGTTGCAGTTCCGGATGGTCACGGAGGTGCAGAACGTCTACAAGAGCCAGGGAGTTGCTATTAGCGACAAGCACATCGAAGTGATCGTGCGCCAGATGACCAGCAAGGTGCGCATCGAGGATGCCGGGGACACCACGCTGCTGCCCGGTGAGCTAATCGAGCTGCGCCAAGTGGAGCAGGTCAATAGCGCCATGGCAATCACCGGTGGCGCACCCGCCGAGTTCACACCGGTGCTGCTTGGTATCACTAAGGCTTCGCTCAACACCGACAGCTTTATCTCGGCTGCCTCCTTCCAGGAGACCACCCGGGTGCTGACTGAGGCGGCGATTGAAGGCAAGAGCGACTGGCTGCGCGGTCTCAAGGAGAACGTGATCATCGGCCGCCTGATCCCTGCTGGTACTGGCTTCAGCGGCTTCGAAGAGGAGCTGCGGGCAGAGGCGGGCCCCCATCCCGACATCCTCGAAGAGGAGGCCATGGGCTATCGCCGTATGCAGAATCTGCGTCCCGATTACACAGTCGAGATGCCTGCCCCGGCGGCGTCGATGGCCGTGCTGGATGATCCCTCCGATGAGGATCTTGAGGCAACTCGCAGCCGCCATGGCATCGAAGCCAGCGCCAGCGGCACGGCAGCATTTACCAGGCCATCCGTTGAGGAGGGTCTGGAGGAGGAGCTGATCGCTGATCCCGCTGCCCTCGAGGGCCTACAGGAAGAGGGTCTGCTCACCGATGAGTGATTCCGTCCGCACCAGCCTTAATACGCCGGTGCCCCAGCGCCGGTTGCCCCGATTTGGCTTCCACACCCACACCGAGCTGCTCAATGGCCGCATGGCCATGCTTGGTTTTATTGCCCTGCTGGTGGCGGAGTGGAAGCTGGGCCACGGCTTGCTTATCTGGCCTTGAGCACATCGCCCGCTGAGCAGCTAGCCACTCCCCTGCTGGGGATGGGTTTGCCGGCCCTGGAGCAGTGGGCTGTTGGCCACGGTCAAGCCGCCTTCCGCGGCCGTCAGCTGCACGACTGGCTTTACGCCAAGGGAGCCCGCAGCCTCGACCAGGTAACGGTGCTGCCAAAGGCTTTCCGGGACCGGCTGGCTGGCCAGCCCCCCAGTGGTGCCTCCGACTGGATCGGTCGCTCGAAGGAGCTGCACCGCAGCGTCGCCCGCGATGGCACCACAAAACTATTGCTGGGTACTCACGACGGCCTCAGCCTCGAGACCGTGGGCATCCCCGCCGAAGGCAGGCTCACGGTGTGTGTGAGCAGCCAGGTGGGCTGCCCGATGGCCTGTCGCTTTTGCGCCACTGGTAAAGGGGGGCTGCAGCGCTCCCTGGCGGTCCACGAGATCGTTGATCAGGTGCTGAGCGTGCGTGAGGTGATGGACCAGCGCCCCAGTCACGTGGTGTTTATGGGTATGGGTGAGCCCTTGCTCAACAGCGAGGCGGTGCTGGCAGCGATCGATTGCCTCTGCACCGATCTCGGTATGGCCCAGCGCCAGATCACGGTGAGCACCGTGGGGGTGCCCAAAAGCCTGCCCACCTTGGCGGAGCAGGCCCTAGAGCGGCTGGGTCGGGCCCAGTTCACCTTGGCGGTGAGCCTGCATGCCCCTGACCAGCAGCTACGGGAGGAGCTGATCCCCACGGCCCATGCCTATCCCCTGGAGGCGCTGCTGGCCGATTGCCGTCACTACGTTGAGCTCACCGGCCGGCGGGTGAGTTTTGAATACATCCTGCTGGGCGGGCTAAACGACCAGCCCCGCCATGCGGAGGCCCTTTCGCGGCTCCTGCGTGGCTTCCAGAGTCATGTGAATCTGATCGCTTACAACCCAATTGCCGAGGAGGAATTCCAGCGTCCGGCTCCTGGCGCAGTGGAAGCGTTTCGACAGGCCCTGATCGATCGCCACGTGGCTGTCAGTGTGCGGGCTAGCCGCGGCCTCGATGCCGATGCAGCTTGCGGCCAACTGCGTCGCCGGCTCGAGGGCAGCCTGGAGCCGGCGTGAGCTAGAGCTTGATCAGGTGGCGTCGAGGCTGGGATCGAAGGCGCCGCGTGCTTCCTTTTCCCCCCAGGGGGTGAGCTGCAGCATCAGCAGAAAAGCGGGTATGGCGGCAGCGGCCGTAGCCAGGAAAAACATGGGCCAGCCCACGTTGCCGGCCACCACGCCGGCCGGGGCCGACAGCAGCGAGCGGCTGAGGGCGTAGATGCCGGAAAGTAGGGCGTACTGGGTGGCCGAAAAGCGCGGGTTGCAGAGGCTCATCAGCAGCGCCACAAACACCGCGCCCACCATGCCTCCGCTCAGGTTCTCCAGGCTCACGGCGGCGATCAGCCCGCCGAAGCCCCAATTGAACTGGGCCAAGGCCCAATAGGTGAGGTTGCCGCAAACGCCGGCGATTGCGAACAACCACAGGGAGCGGTTCATGCCGATCCGGGCAAACAGCACGCCGCCAATCACGGTGCCGGCCATGGTGGCGGCAATCGCCCAGCCCCCCTGCACCAAGCCGATCTGGGCATCGCTGAACCCCTGCAATTTCAGGAAGGGGATGGCCATGGCGTTCAGTAGGCCATCGGGCCAGCGGTAGAGCAGCACCAGCAGCAGCAACTGCCAGGCCCGGTTTGGTCCCGCCCGGAACAGGAACTCCCGCGTTGGACCAAGCACCGCCTGCCGCAGGCTCGTGACCGGGTGTTGCACCGGTTGCAGGGCCGGGGCCCAGATGGTGAAGGGCACTACGGCCGCCAGCAGAGCTGCGGCGGCAATAAAGGCGGCAGGCCAGCCAAAGCGATCAGCCAGCAGGAAGCCACCGGCACCCACCGCGAGCATGGCGGCCCGGTAGCCGAGGGTGGCTCCGGCAGCACCTGGCCCCCGCTCCGCCTCGGGCAGGAGGTCGGTGCGATATGCGTCGACAGCGATGTCCTGGGTGGCACTGCAGACGGCCAGCACCAGGGCCGCGATGCCGATGGTGGTGAGGCTGGCTGGATTAGTGCTGGGTTGTAGCAGGGCCATCGCCGCAATCACTGGCACCAGGATTAGCTGCATCAGCAGCAGCCAGCCGCGGCGGCGATCGGGCCAGGCGATCGG
Organism: Cyanobium sp. A1C-AMD; assembly: GCF_024346495.1. Lineage (NCBI taxonomy): Bacteria > Bacillati > Cyanobacteriota > Cyanophyceae > Synechococcales > Prochlorococcaceae > Cyanobium > Cyanobium sp. A1C-AMD. The sequence continues at coordinate 24,292 of NZ_JAGQDB010000001.1, forward strand.
CCAGCGGTCTAAAAGTGGCGCCCAGAAAAGCTTGAGGGTGTAAGGCAGCTCAGCTAGCGGGATCAGGCCAATGAGGGCAAGAGGAACTCCGCTAGCGGTGAGCCAGCCCTGCAGCAACTTGCTGCCCACCATCAGCGGGGTGCCGCTGGCTACTCCCTCGGCGGTCACAGCTGTTAGACGCCGCCAGCTGCCGGAACTCTTATCTGCCATCACATAGGCGTAATTCGGCGAACCCTAGGGGCGATGATGGAAGCCAGCACTCGCAAACGCCTCGGCTGTGCAATTTTTTCGCTCCACCCTGCTGCCGGCCGCGATTGTGGTGTTGTTTGGTCTGGCCCTGTTTGCCGTGAGCGCCCGCATCTGGTTGCCAGGTGACATGGCGGCCCCCGCCCCGATTGGCTGATTCAACGTTGTGAGCGTTTCTCCCCAGTCCGATCAGCCCTCCGGTGGGGAGATTCCCTTCGGTGGCAGTCCCCAGGAGCTGTACCTCGACCCCGAGATGCTGGCTCAGGAGCTGGCAGAAGAGCTGCGCGGTGATCCGCTCGACGATCTTGATAGCAGTGATCCAACGGCCAGTGATGTGGCGGCCGAGTGCGATCTGGGCTTGGCGTTGTTGCGGGGCGATGCAGGGGCAGACAGCCACGGGCAGTGCATGCAGGGTTTGCGCATTTTTTGTGAACACCGTGATCCCCGGGCCCTGCCCCTGCTGCTCCCGCTGCTGACGGAGAGCTGCCCGATCCTGCGGATGAGCGCGGTCTACGCCTTGGGCCGCAACCCCAGCCCCCAGGCGGTTGAGCCCCTGCTGGGCCTGCTGGTCTCAGATGACAACGGCTACGTGCGCAAGGCCGTGGCCTGGAGCCTGGGCAACTACCCCGACGCTCCCATCCTCAATCCCCTAATCCGCTCCCTGCAGGTGGATATCTCCGCGGTGCGCCTCTGGGCTGCCAGCTCCCTGGCTGAGGCGGGCTGCACCGGGCCGGCAAAGGCCGATCCAGCTGCGGCCCAACTGTTGCTCAGCATGCGCATCGACAGTGAGCCGGCGGTGCGCAGCAACAGCGCCTGGGCCCTCGGTCGCCTCTTCGGCGAGCTGGTGGAGCCCCGGCAGCAGCTGGTGGTTGAGTCCCTGTTGCACGCCATGCTCAACGATTTCGAATCGGGTGTGCGCGATGAGGCCCGGCTGGCCCTTGAGCAGCTCGAGCAGCCGGAGGTGTTGGAGCGTCTGCAGACCCTGGTGGAGGAGGGGTTGCTCAGCTGAACGGGAGCTGGATTTCCTGGTTAACATCTTCAAATCTTTCCAGCGTGGGATGGAACAGCTCACCATCTGTTATCGAATCCACCCCGATGGGCGCGTCGATGAGCTGGTGGAAGGGCTGAATGGCATGGCGTGCGAGCAGCTCACTGAGCGCATTGAGGCCAGGCTTGGAGTTGTGCAGCAGCGCCGGTCAACGGCTGAGGCATTTCTCTGCGAGCAACAGGCCCAGCAAAGCCAGGTCCAGTCCCTCTCCTGAACCGATTACCTCTTCCTAGATCGATGTCGCACTTCAGCACCATCAAGACCGAGCTCCGTGATCGCCAGACCTTGCTCGAGGCTCTCGAGGATCTGGGCCATGGCCCAAGGCAGGGCAGTTTGATGGTGCGCGGTTATCGCGGCCAAACCGTGGAGGCCCAGCTGGCTGTGGCCCAGGCCAATGGCGCTGATATCGGTTTTCGCCTCAATCCTGAAACCGGTAGCTATGAGCTGGTTACCGATCTCGACCTCTGGAATCAGGCCGTGCCGGTGGAGCGCTTCTTGGCCCAGCTCAATCAGCGATATGCCCTGCGCAGCATCCTGGCCGCCACGGCTGAGGAGGGTTTCCAGGTGAGCGAGCAAGCCCAGCAGCAAGACGGCTCCATTGAATTGGTGGTTACCCGTTGGGCCTAGATCCGGGAGCTCACCCCGGCATGGTTGATCCCTCTCTGGCATTCACCGCCACCGCCCTTTCCCCTGAGTCACGGCGTAGTGGTCACGAACCACTGCTGGGTGGAGCTTTGGGTCAGAAGGCCGTATGGGTTGACGAGGCTGTCTGCATTGGCTGCCGCTACTGCGCCCACGTGGCCGTCAACACCTTTGCGGTTGAGCCCCACTGGGGCCGCTCCCGGGCGATTCGCCAGGACGGCGACTCCACCGAGCTGATACAGGAGGCGATCGATACCTGTCCCGTTGATTGCATCCATTGGGTTGCTTATGAGCAGTTGCCCGAGTTGCAGCAGCAGCTAGACGGCCAGGAAATTCTTCCCCTTGGTGTGCCTTCGCCGGTGCGGCTCAAGCGCACGTTGCCGCGCCCAGGGGCTGCTTAGCTGGCAGCCCCACGGCCCTGGGATAGGTGCGCGGGCAGGGGGCCAGCGGTTTAACCACCATGGCGTGGCGGCTACCCCTGCCACTAGGTAATTCCCTGGCCAGGCACTGGTCGATGCCAGCCTTCAGGGGGATCAGGGCGGCGTTGAGGTCCCGTTGGTCATCGGCTGACCACTGGCCGCGATAAAGCAGGGCTCGCCCTTGGGGTTGCAGCAGCGGTACCAGGTATTCGGCCACCACCGGCGCGCTGGCCACGGCCCGGGCCAGAGCCCAGTCGAACTGGCCCCGACAGGCCTGCTGCTGGCCGGTGCGCTCGATCCTTTCGCAGCGCAGCTGCACTCGCTCCCCAAGCCCTAGCGCTGCGGCCATGGCCTGCACCGCCTCCACCTTGCGCCCCACCGAATCCACCAGGGTCAACCGGGCCTGGGGAAAGGCGATCGCTAGCGCTAGGCCGGGGAAGCCACCGCCGGTGCCCACATCGATCAGCCGCAGCGGTGCCTGGGCTGCCCCCGATTGCAGCAGGGGCACCAGGGGCCAGAGGCTGTCAAACACCTGGGCTATCCAGAAGTCGTCGTCCTCCACCAGCCGGGTCAAGTTGAGCTTGCTATTCCATTGGCGCAGCTGCTCCTGCAGGTCGCCCAGCGACTGTTCTTGGGCTGGGCTGGGCTGCCAGCCGAGCTCCTGCCAGAGGGCATTGCCGGTGAGGGTGCGAGCCATCCAGCTTGGTAACGGGTTTCTGATCTCTAGGATCCCGCAGACCGGATCGTTTTCCCGGCGCCCTGCCCTTGGCCAGCTCCCCACTCAGTTATTACACGTTGCTCCAGGTGCAGCAGAGCGCCTCGCCCCAGGAGCTACGCCAAGCGTTCCGGGGGCTGAGCAAGCGCTACCACCCCGATACCACCGTGCTGCCGGCTGGGGAGGCTGCATTGGCTTTCCAGCAGCTGCAGCAGGCCTATGGGGTGCTGAGCGACCCGGCCCTGCGCCAGCGCTACGACGACCAGCTGCGCCCGCCTTCGGTACCCAGTAGCCCCGTTGCACCGCCCCCGATCATCATTACTAGGCCTGCTTCGGTGCGGCGTGATCTTTCTGGTGGCGAGTGGCTGGCGCTGCTGCTGCTGGGTTTTGCCCTGGTGTTGAGCTTGGTTCTGGGTGTGGGAGTCGCCTGGATGCGCGGCGCCCAATTGGTGCAATGGCCTAGCTGGTGGCCTGAGGGCGCCCCCACCAACGTGACAGGGTTGGTTTCATGACCGAGATGCCCAGTTCCCAGACACCGCTGTACCACCACCCCCTGCCGGCTTTGGAGCACTGGCTGGAGCAGTTGGGTGCCAAGCGGCAGCGCGCCAATCCCTGCCTCTGGGACCTGCAACGCCCCGAATGGAGCGCCCAGATTGAGCTGGAGGTGGACGAGCTCAAAGTGAGCTGGCACAGCGACGGCCAGGTGTGCGTGCGTCACTTTCCCTATGGGTTGTCGCGGGCCGATGCCGAGGCGGTGATCCTGGCGGGGCCTTAACGGCAGATGCGGCTCTGGCGATCATCTGCGCTGGAGAGCGGCCCGCAGTTGACCCAGCGAACCAGGGAGGTTTCCACGTCGGTGAACAGCACCAACACGCCGCCGCAAAGCAGTACTAGGGCGCCACTTACCAACCAGTGCTGCTTGCTCATCTGTGGGGGTTGGGGGCTGCGCCCATGGCTGCCGTCAGGGTACGGCCCAGGTCTTGCGCCTGCCATTGGGCAGCCAGCCCGGAGGCGGTGAGCGGTTCTAAAGGTGGCAGCTGGGCTAGCACCGGCGCTTGGGCCAAGGCGGCCAGGGTGGTGGGATTGTCGGGATGGAGCGGGCCATTAAGCACCAGTCCCAGCAGGGGAATGGAGCGCTGGCGCAGGGCCTCCACCGACAGCAGGGTGTGGTTGAGGGTGCCCAGGCCGCTGCGGGCCACCAGCAGCACCGGCAGCCCCCAGGTGGCTAGCTGATCGATTTGCAGCCAATCGCGGCGCAGGGGCACCAGCAACCCACCGGCGGTCTCAACTACCAATGCTCCGGCCACTGCCGGCAGGGCCAGCCGGGCCGGGTCGATCGTGATGCCCTCTAGTTCGGCGGCCCAGTGGGGTGACACCGGCGTCTGCAGCCGGTAGGCCTCCGGTAGCAACCGCTCCGCTGGCAGCTGCAGCAGGGCCTGCAGGCGGCCCGAGTCGCCGCCGCCTTCCAGTCCGCTTTGTACCGGTTTCCAGTAGGTGGCCCCGAGCCCCTGGACCACAAGGGAGCTCACCACGGTTTTGCCCACGTCGGTGTCGGTGCCGCAGATCACCAGGGCGTTGCTGCAGCTGCTCATGGGCCGGGTCGCTGACCAACTAGCACTAATACTTCCCAGCTGACGCAGCCATCTGCTGGCCAGCAGTGCAGCAGCCGGCGCAACTGGGCCGCACTGAGGCGGTTGGCTCGGCTAGCGCTGGCCCCGAGGCCCTGTAGCTGCTGCAGAAAGCCGAGGCCGCTGCCGTAGGCGCGGCTGAAGCGCAGCCGGCGGCTGTAGTGAGCCATCAGGCCGCCCCTGCTGGCGGCGGCCAGCAGGGCTTCGGCGTCGGGCAGGCTCAGAGCTGTGCAGGGCACCCCTGCAGCCGCGGCGGCCTGGTGCCACTGGGGAAAACTGGCGCTTGTCGGCACTGCCAGGCCGAGCCAGCCCCCTGGCCGCAACTGCTCGCACCAGTGCTGTACTTGGGCTGGGGGATTCTCCAGCCACTGCACCGCGAAGCTGGAGGTGAGCAGGGAGGCCTGGCCCAGTTGCTCCGGCAGCCCCAAGTTGAGGTCCCAGCTGAGCTGGCCGCCGGCAGTGGTTTGGGGGTTATGGGCCAGCAGTTCGGGGCAGATATCAAGCTGCAGGAAGGCTTCCTGGCATCCCTGAGCCCGCAGCGCCTGGCCCACCAGCCCTGAGCCGGCGCCCAGATCGGCCCGGGGGCCGGCGGCAAGGGGAAGGGGCGCGCACAGGTGGGCCAGGCGCCAGGCCACCCCCTGCTGCAGGCGGGCATGGCGGGCATATCCGGAGGCGTGGCGGCCGAAGCGGCTGCTCACTCGCGAGCTGAATACTGAGTCTTGTAAAAGCGTGTCATTTAAAAGTGTGTCACTTAAAAACGTGTCGCGTACTGGATTTGCGTTCATGCCAGGCCCTCGATCCAGCCACACACGGTGGGTACGAGGGCCGGGCTGAGCAGGCAATGCCCCACGCCCGCCAGCACCAGGTTGTCGGCGGCAGGTAGGAGGTTGCGCAGCTGGTGGCGGGATTGCGGACTCACGATCTGATCCTCGCCGCCCTCCACTATCAGCACCCGAGCCTGGAGCGGGAAGCCAGGCGGTAGCCCCGCCGTGGCCGCCAACAGGTTTAGATCTTCCGCCAGCCGCTGGCGGCCGGAGGCAGCAATAGGGGCGGCGGCGATGCCAGGGGGCAACAGGCTGGGGGGCTGGGGGGCTGCGGCGTGTTCCATGAAGGTTTGCAGCATGGTGCTGGCTTCGGGGCCGGCCAGCTGGCTTGCCATGGCCGCCACGGCGCTGCGCAGCCGGCGGCCGCTGGCCCCCCCTGGCAGGAATGCTCCGAAGCTGGCGAGCAGCACCACCGCATCGGACTGGGCCAGCACGGAGGCGGGCAGCAGATGGGGGCCCAGCGAGTGGGCGATCACCAGCTTCAGCCCCTGGCCGCTCTGCCAGGCCACCGGCTTGGGAGCTTGCCTGCCGTAGCCCCGTTCGCCGCACTGCCACGTCCAGCCGCGGGCGCTCCAGGCGCTGTGGAATGGTTCCCATCCCTGGGCATCGCCGGCCCATCCGTGCATGGCGATCAGCTGCATGCAGGACTCCCCAGAGCTGTGAGCAATCGCTCCAATGTGCCCGCCGGTAGGTCGTGGCGCAGCACCAGCCGCAGTCGCGCAGTGCCTTCAGGCACGGTGGGGGGGCGGATGGCGACGCTCAATAGGCCGGCTGCTTCTAAGCGTTGTTGCAGCTCGAGAGCCCGGTGATCGTCGCCCACCAGCAGCGGCAGGATCGGCCCGGTGCCTGGCGGCCGCGGCCAGCCGGCCGCTTCCAGACAGGCGCGCCAACGGGCGGCTCGCTGCAGCAGGGCCTCGCTGCGGGGTTCGGCCTGAATCAGGGCCAGGGCGGCCAGGGCGCCGGCGGCCAATGGTGGGGCTAGGGCCGTGGTGTAGCGGAAGGCGCCGCTGGATTGCAGCAGCCAGTCCCCCACCAGGGCATCGCCGGCCAGAAAGGCCCCGCCGCCACCAAAAGCCTTGCCGAAGGTGCCGCTGATCAGGGCGATTTCGGGCTGGTTGTGGCCCAAGCCCCGTCCGCTCGGGCCGAGCACTCCCAGGGCATGGGCCTCATCGAGCAGCAGGGCGGCGCCGTGTTCGGCGCAGAGGGCCGTCAGGACCGCCACATCCACACTGGTGCCCTGCATCGAGAAGAGGCTCTCGCTCAGTACCAGCAGCCGCTGTCCGGGAGCGCGCCGGCGGGCTGCTTGCAGCTGGGAGTCGAGCTGGGCCAGGTCGTTGTGGGCGAAGCGCTGCAGCCGGGCACCGCTGGCGCGCACCCCGGTGAGCAGGGAGTGGTGGATCAGCCGGTCGGCCAGCACCAGGCTGTGGCGATCGGCCAGGGCCCCTACCGCCGCCAGGTTTGCCTGAAAGCCGCTGGGAAATAGCAGCACCTGCTCGCGCCCCAGCCAGGCCGCCAGCGCTGCTTCTAGCTCGCCGTGCACCGGCCGACTGCCACTCACCAGCCGCGAGGCTCCTGCCCCTAGTCCCTGGCTGGCCGCGGCGGCCTGGGCGGCTGACACCACCTCGGGGTGACGGCTCAGACCTAGGTAGTCGTTGCTGGCTAGATCCAGCAGGGGGGCACTCCTGATACGGGGAGGTGCCAGATCAAGGGTGGCGGCGCTTGCGGCGGGGGCAAAGCTGCGCAGGCCGCGGCGGCGCTGGGGGGGAATGGCTGCAAGTTGACGCCGCAATTCATCCCGCCAGCTGGCGGCTCTTTCCCCTGAGGGGGGAGAGGTGGTGCCGGGTTGTGTCAACGACCGGACAGTGCTGCGCAAACGCTAAATCCGAGCTTGTGCCACGGCCTGTTGCTACTAGAGCTGGCCCGAGGCGGAACAGGCTCCTCCCTCATAGGATGGCTTCATGATCCAGCTCAAATAGCAGCGTGCCTGAAACGGCGCCCAATGGGCTGGATCCTGCAGCAATTTTCCCCTTCCCGCTCGACGACTTCCAGCTCGAGGCGATCGACGCGCTCAACCAGGGCCACTCGGTAGTGGTGAGCGCCCCCACGGGCTCCGGTAAGACCCTGGTGGGTGAGTACGCCATCTACCGCGCTCTGGCCCATGGCCAGAAAGTTTTTTACACCACGCCGCTGAAGGCCCTCTCTAATCAGAAACTGCGCGATTTCCGTGAGCAGTTTGGTGCCGACAAGGTGGGGCTGCTAACCGGTGATATGAGCCTCAACCGGGAGGCCCAGGTGGTGGTGATGACCACCGAGATCTTCCGCAACATGCTCTACGCGGAAGCCGATGCGGGAGATGACCCGCTGGAGGGCGTGGAGGCGGTGGTGCTCGATGAGTGCCACTACATGAACGATTCCCAGCGCGGCACCGTCTGGGAGGAGTCGATCATTCACTGCCCGCCGCCGATTCAGTTGGTGGCCCTTTCGGCAACGGTGGCCAATGCCGGTCAGCTCACCGACTGGATAGAGAGAGTGCATGGGCCCACCCAGCTGGTGCTCAGTGACCACCGGCCGGTGCCGCTGGCCTTCAGCTTTTGCAGTGCCAAGGGACTGCACCCCCTGCTCAACGACGAGGGCACCGGGCTCCATCCCAACTGCAAGGTGTGGCGCGCCCCCAAGGGCAGCCAGCGCAAGGGTCCGAAAACTCCGAAACCACCCCAGCCCGAGGCTCCGCCCCTGGGTTTTGTGGTGGCCCAGATGGCGGAGCGCGACATGCTGCCGGCCATCTACTTCATCTTCAGTCGCCGCGGTTGCGATAAGGGCGTCAAGGAGCTGGGCAAGGCCGCCCTGGTGACGCCTGCTGAACAGGCGCGCATCAAGGCCCGCCTGGATTTGTTTATGTCAATAACCCCCGAGGCGGTGCGGGAAGGTGGCCACGCCGAGGCACTGCTGCGGGGCATTGCCGCCCACCATGCCGGTGTGCTGCCGGCCTGGAAGGAGCTGATCGAGGAGCTGTTCCAGCAGGGGCTGATCAAGGTGGTGTTTGCCACCGAAACCCTGGCGGCCGGCATCAACATGCCTGCTCGCACCACGGTGATTTCGGCGCTGAGCAAGCGCACCGAGCGAGGCCACCGCCCTTTGATGGGCAGTGAGTTTTTGCAGATGGCGGGCAGGGCCGGCCGGCGCGGCCTTGATACCCAGGGCTACGTGGTGACCGTGCAGAGCCGCTTTGAAGGCGTGCGGGAGGCGGGCCAGCTCGCTACTGCGCCGGCAGATCCGCTGGTCAGCCAGTTCATGCCCAGCTACGGCATGGTGCTCAACCTGTTGCAGCGCTACGACCTGGCTAAGGCCAAGGAGCTGGTTGAACGCAGTTTCGGCCGCTACCTGGCCACCCTCGATTTAGTCGAGGACGAGGCCCGCATCGGCCAGTTGATGCAGCAGCTCGAAGGCCTGGAGGATGGCTCCGGCGAGGTGCCCTGGGACGACTTCGAGGACTACGAAAAGCAGCGAGCTCACCTGCGCGAAGAGAGGCGCATCCTGCGGATCCTCCAGCAGCAGGCCGAGGAAACCGTCGCCCATGAGCTCACCTTGGCGCTGCAATTCGCCAGTGAGGGCACTTTGGTGAGTCTCAAGGCGCCCCAGCTACGCGGCCGGGTAACGCCGGCGGTGATTGTGGAGAAGGTGAAGGGGCCGGGGCAGTTTCCTTTGCTCAAGTGCCTCACCGACGAGAACCTTTGGCTGTTGCTGCCCTGCCACGGGGTGGTGAGCCTCCATGCCGAGCTCAGTTGCCTCCAGGTGAGCCAGGTGGATCCCCCCGAGTTGCGCCAGCTTGGCGAGTTGCGCCACGGCGATCAGGCCAGCGGCGGCTTGGCCCTTGCCGTTGCCCACATGGCCAGTCGCCACGACATGGCCACGCCCCAGTACGACTTGGCGGGGGAGGTGCAGGACCAGGCCCAGCAGGTGCATCAGCTGGAGGAAAGCCTGGAGCTGCATCCGGCCCACCGCTGGGGCGACCGCCGCCAGCTCAAGAAGCATCGCCGCCGCATGGAGGAGTTGCAGCTGGAGATCGAGGAGCGCCAGCAGCTGCTGCACTTCCGCTCTAATCGCCACTGGGATACCTTCCTGGCCCTTATTGAGGTGTTGCGCTTTTTCGGTGCTCTGGCGGGAGCTGATGGCCTGGAGCCCACCGAGGTGGGCCGCACCGTGGCTGCCCTGCGCGGCGACAACGAGCTGTGGCTGGGACTGTCGCTGATGAGCGGCCACCTCGATGAGCTCGATCCCCCCCAGCTGGCGGCGGTGTTTGAAGCCATCTCCACCGAAGTCAACCGGCCCGATCTGTGGTGCGGCTACCCGCCGCCACCGGCCGCCGAGGAGGCCCTGCATGATCTGCGCGGCCTGCGCCGCGAGCTGGAGCGTCAGCAGGAGCACGCCAAGGTCAACTTCCCGCTTTGGTGGGAGCCCGAGTTGATGGGCCTGGTACACGCCTGGGCTAAAGGTGCCAGCTGGAGCGACATGATTGCCAACACCTCCCTCGACGAGGGTGATGTGGTGCGGATCCTGCGCCGCACCGTGGATTTGCTGGCCCAGGTGCCCTACTGCGAGGCGATCAGCGAGCAGCTGCGCAGCAAGGCCCGCGCTGCCCTCAAATCGATCAATCGCTTCCCGGTTTGCGAGATCGAGGATTTGGTGGCTAGTGGCAACGGTCAGCTGGATCCGGCGATCGAGCGCCCCCAGTCTTGAGGTTGGTGGGCCGTAACCCGTGATCAATCCCGCCCGCATTCGCATCATTGCCGTCGGCAAGGTGCGCAAGGGCTGGGTGAGCGAAGGGGTAGAGATTTATCGCAAGCGGCTCCCGGGCCTGGAGATCGTGGAGCTGAGGGACGGTGGCATGGCCCGCGAGGCGGAGGCCATATCGGCTGAGCTGCGCGGCGGCGAGCAGTTGGTGGCCCTGTGCGAGGAGGGCCAGGGCTACGACTCGTTGGCCTTCGCCAAGGCGCTTGAAGGTTCTGGCTCGGAGCGGCTGGCGTTTGTGATCGGTGGGGCCGATGGTCTCGACCCGGCGCTCAAGGGGCGGGCCCACTGGCGCCTGAGCCTCTCACCGATGACCTTCCCCCACGAGCTGGCGCGGCTGCTGCTGTTGGAGCAGCTTTACCGGGCCAGCTCGATTCAGCAGGGCGGGCCGTATCACCGCGCCGGCGCTTGACTGGGGTGGTGCTTACGCCACGCGATGACCACGATTGATAGCCGCTACGAGGGAGCCCTGCGCTGCCTCTCCAGCCACGGTCCTTCGGGCTGCGAGCTCGAGACCGATGCACCCACCGACAACCAGGGCAAGGGGGAGCGTTTCTCGCCCACCGATCTGGTGGCCACGGCCCTGAGCACCTGCATCCTGACGATCCTGGGGATCGTTGCTGAGCGCCACGGCTGGCCGCTGCAGGGGGCCAGCGCTCGGATTGAAAAAACCATGACCCCCGAGGCGCCACGGCGCATTGCCCTGCTGGAGGTGTGGATCAGCTTGCCGGCGGGTCTCAGCGAGCAGCAGCGGGATGTGCTTCACCGGGCCGGAGAGGCCTGCCCGGTGAAGCTGAGCCTGGAGGGGGCTGTGCAGATGCGACTGCACTGGGCCTGAACTGCCTGCGAGCTCAAATCCCCAGTCGCTGCCAGATCACGCCCAGGTTGGCCTGATGCAGATCGGTGCTGAAACACTCAGCCAGCTGCTCAGCGCTGAGCTTGCTGGTCACCTCTGCATCGGCTTCAAGGTTGGCGCGGAAGTTGCCGCCATCTTTGTTCCAGGCGCTGTGGGCGTTGCGCTGCACAATCCGGTAAGCGTCTTCGCGGTTGATGCCGGCTTCCACCAGGGCCAGCAGCACCCGCTGGCTAAACACCACGCCGCCGTAAACGTTCATATTGCGGGCCATGTTGTCTGGGTAGACCCCTAGGCCCTTCACTACCTCGGTCATCTCCCGCAGCATGAAGTGCAGGGTGGCGGAGCAGTCGGGCAGCATCATCCGCTCCACCGAGCTGTGGCTGATGTCGCGCTCGTGCCAGAGGGCGCAGTTTTCCAGAGCCACCACCACATAGCTGCGCAGCACCCGGGCCAGGCCACTGATCCGCTCGCTGCGGATCGGGTTGCGCTTGTGGGGCATGGCCGAGCTGCCCTTCTGGCCCTTGGCGAAGTTCTCCTCCACCTCGAGCACGTCGGTGCGCTGCAGGTTGCGGATCTCGGTGGAGAAGCGCTCCAGTGCCGCGCCCACCAGGGCCAGGGTCTGCACGTATTCGGCGTGGCGATCGCGGGCGATCACCTGGGTGCTGGCGGTATCTGGCTCCAGGCCAAGCTTGGCGCAGGCGATCGCCTCCACCTGGGGGTCGGTGTTGGCGTAGGTGCCCATGGCGCCGCTGATCTGGCCCACGCTCACCACCCGCTCGAGCCGCTCGAGGCGCTCGCGGTTGCGTTCCACTTCCGCCAGCCAGCCGGCCACCTTGAAGCCGAAGCTGATCGGCTCGCCGTGGATGGCATGGCTGCGGCCGATCATCACCGTGCCCTTGTGCTGGCTGGCTAGAGCCCTAAGTGCATCCGCCAGTTGGTCGAGCTCGGCTCGCAGCAGAGCCACCGACGCTTTCATTTGCAGGGCCAGGCCTGTATCGAGCACATCTGAGCTGGTCATGCCCACGTGGATGTAGCGGCCCGCATCCCCCACGTGCTCGTTCACATTGGTGAGGAAGGCGATCACGTCGTGGCGCACCTCGGCCTCGATCTCGAGAATCCGCCCTACCGAAAATCTGGCCTTCGACTTAATCGTTGCGACCGCCTCAGCGGGCACTCGCCCCAACTCACAGTTGGCCTCGGTGGCAGCGATCTCCACATCGAGCCAGCTTTGGAACTTCGCCTGCTCGCTCCACAGGGCGCCCATCTCGGGCAGGGTGTAACGCTCGATCAAGGCCGCGCCTGGCTCACTGCCAGCCCAATGTATGGGTGCGCCCCTGCTGACGCCTCAGGCAGCACTCCTTAGGCAGCGGTAGTCAGGCGCTGGTGCTCCACCTCCCACTGCACCAGGCTTCCCCAGGCCTGCTGCCGCACCCAGCAGCGGCCCCCGCGGCATTGGATCAGCTGGAAGGGGGGCAGGTCGGAGGGTTGATTGCGCAGTTTGACGAAGCTGCCGGGATAGAGCAGTTCAAGCACATTGGCTGCAGCATTCGCGGTCCGGATTGAGGAGGCCATCGGTGCCGGATCAACTTCTGGGCGCCATCCTCTGGTGGGTTTTGGTGCGGAGGCAGAGATGCTTGGAATCTGTTCCGTTTGCGTTGTGGTTTGATCACAAAAGGTGGAGCGCCATGGCCCGCAAGCAACGACTGGATTTGGAGCTCGTGGCCCGCGGCCTGGCGGCTAGTCGTCAGCAGGCCCAGCTGTTGATTAGGGCCGGGCGGGTGCGCCACGGCGACAAAGTGCTCGATAAACCAGGCACCGAGGTGTTGCCGGAGGCGGAGCTGCTGGTGCAGCAGCTTCCCCGCTATGTATCAAGGGGTGGCGAAAAGCTGGTGCGGGCACTTGAGGCCTTCCCCATCGCCGTGCAGGGGCGCGTTTGCCTTGATGGCGGCATCTCCACTGGCGGCTTCAGCGATTGTCTGCTTCAGCACGGGGCCTGCCGCATTTATGGAATTGATGTGGGCTACGGCCAGACGGCCTGGAGCCTGCGCAGTGATCCGCGGGTAGTGCTCAAGGAGCGCACCAACCTGCGTCACCTCACCCCGGATGCTCTTTACGGCCCCGAAGACCCCTGGCCCGATCTAGCGGTGGCAGATGTGTCGTTTATTGCCTTGGCCTTGGTGCTGCCTGCCCTCCTGGCGCTGCTGCAACCGCAAGCACCCGTGGATCTGCTGTTGCTGGTTAAACCCCAGTTTGAGGTGGGCAAGGGCCGGGTGGGCAAGGGCGGGGTGGTGCGTGATCCGGTTGCCCATTGCGATGCCATCGAAGGGGTGATCACCGCGGCCTCTGGCCTGGGCTTGGTGGCTTGCGGCCTGGTGGCATCACCAATCACTGGACCTGCCGGCAACCACGAATACCTGCTCTGGCTGCGGCGCTCCGATTGCGATGGGCAGGTCGGAATGGGTGATGTTGCCGGGGATGTTGCTGGGGATGTTGCAGAGGATGTTTTTGAGCCTGTTGAACAGCTTGTTGAACCAGCCCAAACCGACCCGAAATTCTGCCCTGGGGCAATCAGCCCAGAGCAAATAAAAACCCTGGTAGCCAGCACGCTGACTCCCAGGGCATAAAAATCAAAAGCGGTGCTGGCGCTCAGATGGCGCCGCTGTCCCGATCACCGGTGCGGATTCGAATCACAGAATCAATCGTGCTCACGAAGATCTTGCCGTCGCCGATTTCGCCGGTGCGGGCCGCGTCTTGAACGGCGCTAACCACGGTGTCGACCTTGTCGTCATCGACAACTATCTCAAGTTTCAGCTTCTGGAGGAATTCGACGGTGAATTCAGAGCCGCGATAGCGCTCCACCTGGCCCTTTTGACGGCCAAAACCCCGCACTTCGCTCACGGTCATGCCCACGATCCCCGCATTGACCAGGGCGACCTTGACGTCCTCGAGCTTGAAGGGACGAATGATGGCCTCAATTTTTTTCATAGGAACAGCTCGGGCTTGGTAGGAAGTCTCTCAGGAAATCCCTGCCGATGGTAGGGAGTAAAGCCATTACGCCCGAGCTTTGCGGGGGTCGTCGTAGCGATTGCTACCGGCTCGGGCAGCCGTTGGCTGCGGCCACTTTCCTTAAGATCACCTAGTGGCACTGGCCCTTTCCCTTTCCTTGCTCCGATGTCTTCCAGCCCCGCTTCTGCCAGCGCGTCCTCCCTCACCCAGACGCCCATGTATGGCGAGCGCGCCATCGCTGAAGCGGAGCTGATCTGTTTTGACAATCCCAGGCCTGGCCGCGCCTACGAGATTTCGATCGAGCTACCGGAGTTCACCTGTAAGTGCCCATTTTCCGGCTACCCCGATTTTGCGGTGTTGCGCCTGATCTACCAGCCCGGCCCCCGGGTGGTGGAGCTGAAGGCGATCAAGCTCTACGTGAATAGCTACCGCGACCGCTCCATTTCCCATGAAGAGGTGACCAATCGCATCTTGGATGATCTGGTTGCTGCCACCGATCCCCAGTGGATGCAGCTGGAGGCTGATTTTCACCCCCGCGGCAACGTTCACACCGTGGTGCGCGTCAGCCACGGCACGCGGCTGGCTTGTTAGAGCTGGGCGAGTATCTGGGGCAGCTCGGCAGCGAAGCCGGTGAGATTGCGGTTGCAGAGGCCCGCAACGTGCAGCTGACCCGCTTGGCCGGCCGGCTGCTCAGCTATGGCCCAAAGCTGACGCGTAGCAAGCAAGCTGAGACCACCGCCGGCTAGGGCGATCGCAAATCCTGCATAAACCAGTGGAACCCCCGGATCACGCTTCAGCAGGATGCCACTGGCGGGGAGCACGCTTTCAACCCGTATCGGTAGCCCTTTCACTTCCACAGCTGCGCCGCCTGGGGCTAGGCGGGCTAAGGAGATTCCGTCGGCGCCATAGATCTCCACAGGCCCTTGTTCGCTGCCCAGGCTGAGCAGCACCGGCTCGCTGCCATCGGGACGGGTGGGCAGCACGATTCCCCAAATCTGTTCGCCTAGTTGAGGAAAGCTCTGCAGCGGTAGCTCCAGTAGGGGGCTTTTGCCCAGTTGCAGGCTGATAGTGGCCAGGGCCCAGTCGGCTTGATAAAGGGTGACCCCCTGGAAGCGCAGCGGATGGTTGACGCTGATCTCAGCCTGCTTCAGCAGGCTGCCGCCGCTGCCATCGCCCTCCAAGATGCGCAACTGGGAGGTGAATTGCTCAGGTCGTCCGGCGGGATCGCGCTGGATTGAAAAGTGGTCGAGGGCGAGGGTGAGTTGGCTGCTGCCCCGGCTGTCCATCAGCTCGAGGCTGCGGCCGGGGGCGAGGTATTGCTCAGCCCGTTGCCCCCCAAGTGCCCCCCAAGCGGCTCCGAGCATCAGCACCACCATCCCAGCGTGCACCAGCAGGGGCCCAACCCGGCCCAGCAGCCCCTTGCGGGCGGCTAGGCGGTCGTCGTGGCGCTGAATTTGCCAGCCCTGGCGCTGCAGCAGTCCGGCCAGCTGATCGAGGCTCGCCTTGGGGGTGTCGGTAGTGAAGGTTTCGGCCACGCTCAGCTTGCTGAGCTGGCGGGGGGTGCTGTAGTCGATCCAGCGCAGGGCGGCTTGCAGGGCGGGCCACTGGCGGCGCCAGCTGCAGAGCAGCAGGGCTAGGGCCAGCCAGGCCAGCAGCCCCAGGAACCAGCCGCTGGAATACACGTGGTCGAGCTGGAGGGCCAGCACCCCATCACCGTTCAGCAGTCCAAGCCAGGGCTGGGGGTCGTAGAGCCGGTGGTAAAGGTCGGCTGGTTCCCGCTGGGGGATGGCCGTGCCGACGCCACTGGTGATGGCAATCACTAAAAGCAGCACGATCGCTACCCGCAGATCGGAAATCCAGCCCACCACCCGCAGCAAGGCTTTCATCGCCAGTTGGCCACCAGGGTGAGGGCGCCGGTGGTCACCAGCACCACGCCGCTGATCGGGGGAACCCATTGGCCCAGCCGCCTCAGGCTCAGCAAGCCCGGCAGGCTGGCGGCCGCCGTGCCTGCCAGCAGCAGCGGCACCACCTGACCGGCCCCGAAGCTGGTGAGCAGCAACATGCCGACCAGTGGTTTGCCGTTCTGGGCCATCCAGGCCAGCAGCACAGCCAGCACTGGCGTTGTGCATGGGGTTGCGGCTAATCCGAAAGCCAACCCTGCTGCCAAAGGAGCTAGGGGGGCTGGCACCCGGCGACGCCAGACTTCAGGATCGGGTCCGGCGGGCAGGGGCAGCTTCAGCAGGCCCAGCAGGTTTAGGCCCATCAGCAGGGCAAGCACAGCCACCACCGTGGGAATCAGCCCGGGGATTTGGCCGTAGATCCGGCCCAGTAGGCCGCTAACCAGGCCCAGCAGCACCAGGGAGGCCACGATGCCGGCCGCAAAGCTGAGGCTGCGCTGCCAGGGAGCCTGGCTGGGTTTAACGCCGGGCGTGCCGCCAAAGCCGGCCAGATAGGCAAGGGTGACCGGCAAAAGCGACAGGGAGCAGGGCCCCAGGCTCGTTAGCAGGCCGCCAGCAAATACAACCCCAACGGTGGTGGGGGTGGGGCTGGCCAGGGAGTGCTGCAGCAGCGTCTCGCTGCTGCGGGCCCAATCGGCCAGTTGGGGCCCAAAACTGATCATCCAATCAGCCTATCGGGCAGCTGCGGTGCGCCGGCGCCTAGGGGTAGGGGCAAGACCGCCTGCCTCCAGCGAGCAGCGGATCAGCAGGCCGCAAATAAGCAGGCTGGCCATCAAGGAGTTGCCGCCGTAGCTGATCAGTGGCAAAGGCAGGCCGGTGGTGGGCATGGCACCGCTGGCTACGGCGATATTGAGGATGGATTGGCCCACCAGCAAGGTGGTGCAGCCGATGGCGATTAGGCGCTGCTGGTTGCTGCGGCAGCTGAGGGCAACCCTCAGGCCCACAAAGCCAAACAGCAGCAAAAACAGCAACAGCACCAGCGAGCCCACGAAGCCAAATTCCTCAGCAAACACAGCAAAAATGAAATCTGTGCTTTGGATCGGCAGGTATTGCAGTTTCTGGGTGGAAAGGCCAAACCCTTCGCCTAGGAAGCCTCCTGAGCCGATCGCCATCAAGCTCTGCACCAGTTGGTAACCATCCCCCTGGGCATCCCGCCAGGGATCCAGGAAGGACACCACCCGCAAACGCTGGTATTCGTTGATCATGATGCTGGCGCTGCCAAGCAGCCCTCCCGCTCCGGCTGCCCCGAGCAGCATGGGCAGGGAAAGGCCCCCAGCCAGGGCCATCAGCCAGAGCAGCAGCCCGGATAGGGCGGCGGTGCTGAGGTTTGGTTGCTTGAGGATCAGCAGGATCAGGGCCCCAAATGCCCCTAGCCAGAGCAGTTTCTGGTCGTTGCCGATTCGCTTCCAGTGGGCAAACAGGGCAGCGCCCTGCAACACCACAAAAGGCTTGACCAATTCCGATGGCTGCAGCTGTACCGGTCCAAGCACCAGCCAGCGACTGGCGCCGTTGACAGTGCTGCCCATTACCAGGGTGGCTGCGACCAGAACGATCCCAACCCACAACCCCAGCGGAGCCAGGTGCAGCCAGCGTCGCAGGCTGGTGCGCAGGCCGAGCCAGAGCAGCCCCCAGCTAGCAGCCATCCAAATCAACTGGCGCTTGAGATAAAAGGCGCCGTCACCCATCTCCCTTTCAGCTACCCACCAACTGGCGGAGGTGAGCACCAGTAGTCCGATCACGCTCCAGAGCGCCACCATGCCCAGTAGCAATCTGGCCTCTGCTGGCCATTGGGACCAGGGCAACGGCAGCAGCGCCCCAGCCTTCTGAGATCCGCTGACTGCGTCGCGGTGGGGGGTGTGAGTTGCGGTGCGGGCCAAGGCTGGAATTTGGGAGTGGCAGAGGTGGGGCCATCGTCAACCCATTGAGCCGTGCCCGGGGGGGGGTTGTCGACCCCTGGCAACCAGAGTCAAACAATAAAAAAGCCCGGCATCTGCCGAGCTTGGGGAGAAACGAAAGGTACTGACTATTCAGTTGCCGACGTTCTGTTGGCGACGCCCAGCGGCTAGTTCTACTTTGAGGATCTTGCCGCCCTGTTTCATGATCCGCTGCTGCTCAGCGAACCAGCTGTCGTAGGGCACCCATTTGGTGAAATAGGTGTTTTGAAGCTCACGCTGGGAGCGGCTCTTTTCCGGGCAAGGAATGCAAGCCGTGATCTTGAACAGACGCATGGAGATGATCCTCGGGTGTGCCGATGGCAGGGATCAGTTGCCCAAGCCGGAGCAGATGTAGTCGAAGTAGACGGCCATTTCACGACCAGCATCAGGACCCACCAGTGCAGCGGTGGTTTCCTTCATGGCCTGGATGGATTGCACGGTGGCACCAATGGGTACACCCAGGGAGTTATAGGTCTCCTTGAGACCATTCAGCACCCGCTCATCGAGGATGGAGGTGTCCCCAGCCAGCATGGCGTAGGTGGCGTAACGTAGGTAGTAGTCCAGATCGCGGATGCAGGCTGCATAGCGACGGGTGGTGTACATGTTGCCGCCCGGACGGGTGACATCCGAATACAGCAGCGACTTAGCTACGGCCTCTCTGATGATCGCCGAACCATTGGCGCTGATGGTGGCAGCGGCGCGGACGCGCAGTTCACCACTGGTGAAGTACTGCTCCAGGCGGCCCATGGCGGAGTCGTCCAGGTATAGGCCCTGAACGTCGGCTTGGTTAATGACGTTTGTGATCGCGTCTTGCATGAATCCAGCTGTGGTGGCGGGGAGTAGTAAAAGAACGCTGCCTCAGGAGAGGGCGCCAATGACGTAGTCGAAGTAGAAGCCGGCTTCTTCAGCGTCAGAGCCGGTGAGTAGGCCCATGGCGGCGTTCTTCATTTCCCGCACGGACTCAGCCATGGCATCGAGGGGAGTGCCGAGGGAGCGATACATCTCCTTTGCTCCGATGATGCCAACCTCTTCGATGGGGGTCACATCGCCGGCGATGATCCCGTAGGTCACCAAACGCAGGTAGTAGTCCATGTCGCGGAGACACGAAGCGGTCATCTCCTCGCCGTAGGCGTTGCCGCCGGGGGAAATCACGTCGGGACGCCGCTGGAACAGGGCGCCACCAGCGGTCTTGACGATGCGCTCGCGGCTTTCTCCGAGAACCTGGGCGACGCGGATACGACGTTGACCAGCGCCCACGAAGGACTTGATCTGGTCGAGTTCGCCAGGGCTGAGATAGCGGGCTTCCGCGTCCGCGTTGATGATCGAGTTGGAGACGATGCTCATGCAGTTCTGCCTCGAAACAAGCGGCCGCCTTGACGGAGACCGATATCCGGTGGGTAAGGGAAAGGATCGACTTGCGCCGATCGCCTAATCATTCTGCGGCAAAGCCCCTCGCTGCTCCCCTGGTGGTAACAGTTCTTCATGGCGTTTGTGGCTGAAAAACCCCTTGCGGCGCAATGGCTTTGAGCGATATTATTAATAGCGGCTTGGCGCAGCAATTATTCATCATTTTGCTTCGCTAATCGCTCCACTTGTTTCGGCTTGCGGCTCAACTTTTGCGACAATTATTATCTTGATCATAAAAAAGCCCCCGATGTGTCTTCGGGGGGCTCGAAGTCGCTGAAGCAGCGCGCAGGGGTGGCATGCGGTTGAGGCGCCGCTGGACGTAGGGGCCTACTTCCAGCGGCGAGTTGGGGCAGGTGCTTGGCGGATGCTGCCCGGCCCTGCGATGAAGTTGTCTTCGGGCTGAGATGCCGTCATGGTTTCTCCCCCTACGGTCTGAGCTGTCCAGCTCCCCACGACAATCTGCCGGCGCCCCGATAGATTTCGATTGGTTATATCCCCGGTAGTGCGTATGGTCTGCTCAACGGGCACGTTTGGACGTTTGTCCTGGGCAAATTCATTGGCATAGGCAGATGCATCGAAGGGGCGGTTGAGGCCGGGCACCTTACGCGCATTGCGATCAGTAGCGGTGACAAAACGCTCGTAGGGGACTGTGTCTTCGCCGTAGGTTTCGTTGTATTCGACGCTGTTCAGGATCCTGTCGACGACGCCGTAGAAGCCGGTGCGGGCAGCAGTATCGAAGTAGGCGTCAATTTCCCATCTCCCGAAGGTTGGGCGACCTAGCAGCCGGCGATGGATCACCTCGATGGCCTTGGTGATGTAAAGGCCGCTCCAATAACGGCGGCGGAAGGCCTTGGAGCGGGCGACCTGGCGGATGAATTCCCGCAGGCTGATATCGCCGTTCTCGAGCTTGATTTCTTCAACCTTATTGCGCTCTCCGGCATAGCCAGCAGTGCCTAAAACTTGCACATAGACCGCATTAATAACGGCCTGGGTGCTGGCTTCAGTGCCACGGATGCTGGGTTGGCCGCCGCGGCGTGGCACGGAGCTGCCGCCGGTAGCAATCTGCTGGAGGCGTACAACCTTGGGCCCCACCCGGCGGGGCTTGGCCTTACGGAACTGGGCGCTGTCCATCTGGCCAGGCTGGGCCATGCCATTGCCGATCAGGATGCGGCGGCTGTCGTAGCCGTAGGGCGCTGGCCGGGTGGCCACTGAGGCGGTGCCGGAAGGGAAAATCGCGCCGAAGTTGAGGGCCAGTGGATCGTTGCCGCCGCCGTAGACGTGCTGATCGGCGAAGGGTTGGCGATAGGAGGCGTAGAGGGTGACGTATTGGGGTGCGCCTTCAAAAGGAGCGCTGAAGCGGAATAGCTTGCGGTTTGATCCCCAGCCGGCACTCTCCTGGGCTTCTTCACCGAGATCCCGCAGGTAGGGCACGGTTTCCTCGCCGAACACCCGCGCGTATTCAAGGGTATTGATCAGGGAATCCACTAGGCCATTCAGGCCTTGGACGCTGACGATGTCGAAGTAGCGGGTGAATTCCTCACGGGAGCTGATGCCGCGACCGAGGAAGTGGCGGAAGGCCAGCTCAACCGCCCGGCTATTGGAGAAGCGGCCGAAAAACTGTTGGCGATATTCCTTGCTGTGGCCGAGGGAGCGGATGAATTCCCGCATGGAAAGCTGGCCCTGGCGCACCTGGCTGGCTTCAACCGGGCAGGGCGTCTGGCTGTATGCCTTGGCGATGTCCCGTTCAAAAACCTGGCGGTAGGCGGCCCGAATCACTTCGGCCTTTTGGGCACCACTTAGGCGCGGCCGCATGATGAAGCGCTGCTTGCCGTCTGCGGCTAGGGCATAGGTGGCAGGCAGTTGCAGGCCCTGACTTTCAGGGCTGCCGAGGCGCTGCCGGGTGCTTGGTGTGGCCACCTGCAGTTCGGCGAGCAGTACGTTGAAGTACTGGATCACCAGCTCGCGGGCCTGGGGATTGTCTTTGCAGAGGCCGGCGGCTGCGGCGCGCATTTCCTGCAGGGCCACATTGGTAGCCGCCAGGGAGCAGGCCTTCTCCAATATGTCGCGCAGGCCGCGGGTGTTCACGGCCAGGATGCTGGGGTCTCCTGCCACCAGGGCGTAGCCCACATAGCGGAGGAACCAGCCCATGTCGCGCAGCGACTTGCGCATCCGATCGGTGCCGTAACGGCCCACGGCAATCGGGCTGAAGCCAGTGGGCAGCACAACCCTTACATCGGCGTCGCCACCTGTGCTTTCGAGCAAGCGAGTGATCAGGTTGCCGCTGGAGTTGCCGGTGCCCTGGGCGAAGGTCTGCACCGAACGCTGGAAGGCGGCCTGGTCAGCGGCCAAGGGGGTGGCGTCGCTGGACCCACCGCTGACGACGCTCAAAGGAGCATCTAGGTAGGAGAGGGGCGTGCCGCCGGAGAAGATCCGGTTGGCCGCCTTGGCCACGATGAAATCAGCGTTTTCTGAGATGCGGCGTGCAGCTTCTAAGCGCTGCTGGCCACTCTGGAAAAACGCCACCAGGGTTTCAAGCTCGCCGCCGTCGGGGAAGCGATCCTGTTGCTCCGCCTGACGGACGCTGGAGAGCGGCAGGGTGTCGTAGCGCTGGGGTGAAACCCTGGTGCTGCCGCTGCTGGCGGTCACGGTCATTGACGAGAGCGAACCGGGCTGGGCCACGTTACGGCGGGCCCTCGGGTCCTTTGCCCAGCCATGAACAAATGTTTGCAGCTTCGCTGGCTTGCTGATGCCAATTGACCCGTTTTGACTCGTTCTAGTGGCCGCTGGACGTGAAAAGCTCAGCCGGTTGCCGCTGATCCGTCCTTGCCTGCCAGTGATGCCGCCACGCCGATGGTGAGCGCCTTTTACGACCGTTTCCCCTACCCGGGAGACCCCCTCCAAGACGGCCCACCCCCTGGATACAACTGGCGCTGGTGCGTCGATAGCGCCTGGGCTGCTGCTACTGGAGCCCTACCGCTGCGCTCCGACCAAGGTGAACGGCCTTGGCGGATTCTCGACGCCGGCTGCGGCACCGGCGTCAGCACCGATTACCTCTGCCACCTCAACCCCGGTTCCTCGGTGCTGGCGGTAGATATCAGCGCCGGAGCGCTTGAGGTGGCACGGGAGCGCACCAGACGTTCAGGGGCTGCAAAAGCAGTGCGGGAGTTGCGTATCGAACAGCGCAGCCTGCTGGATCTGGCGGGGGAGGGACCCTTCGACTACATCAATTCCGTTGGCGTTCTGCACCACCTGCGCGAGCCAGAGGCTGGTTTGCAGTCATTGGCTGGCTTGCTGCGGCCAGGCGGGCTACTGCATCTTTTTTTGTATGCGGATGGCGGCCGCTGGGAAATTCACCGCACCCAGCGCGCCTTGACGCGGCTGGCCGTCGGTTCAGGAGCGGAGGGGCTAAGGCTGGGTCGCCAGCTGCTGGCTGAGTTGCCTGAGGGAAACCGACTGCGCCAGCATCACGAGCGGCGCTGGATCGTCGACACGGCAGCCGATGCCAATTTTGCGGATATGTATCTGCACCCCCAAGAGACCAGCTACAACCTCGAACGTCTGCTGGCTTTTGTCGCCTCAGCCGGTTTGGAGTTTGCCGGGTTTTCCAATCCGGAGGTGTGGTCGCCCGCGCGCTTGCTTAGTGGTGAGCTGCTGGAGCGGGCCCAGGGCCTTAGTCAGCTTGAGCAGTGGAGCCTGGTGGAGGAGCTTGATCCCGATATCAGCCATTTCGAATTTTTTCTCAGCCATGGTGCGGTGAGGGCACCCGATTGGAGCGACGACGAAGTTTTGCTGGCAGCGCGGGGTGAAATAAACCGCTGCCTTTGGGGTTGGCCAGCCACCCGCTTGATGGGGCCAGACCTAACGCCCCTTGACGTCAGCGAGGCGGGGCTCAATTTGATGGCTGCCCTTGAGAGCGCACCGGGTGTGGCGATCGGCCAGCTGCCTTTGGATTGGCCTGCAGCGCAACGGCTTGCCGTGGCCCGCCAACTGCTGAACCAGAGGGTTTTGCTGCCGGTGCTCTGAGGGGGCGGGGATCAGCACCGTGATAGATTCCGCGCGCCTTTTCAGGGATTTGAGCGCGCTTGTCGGTATCCCTCCCCTGCCCCCTACTTCCCGACCCTGAACCCACCGTTTCAACGGCAGTTCAGGCTGGTGGAGCGGTCGTGCAGCTGGATGATGCCACCGGTGCATCAACCCTGCCAGCGCTAAACGTCGATGTCAGCAATGGCATGGATGGTTATTTCCGGCTCCAACGCCGGCTTTTGCTAGCAACCTTGCTGCTTTCGGCAGTGGCGGTGGCAGTAACAGCCGTTTTGGGCTCCATCTCCACGGCTTCCAGCCTGTTGGTGGGTGCTCTAGCTGGCCTTCTTTACCTGTGGCTGCTCAGCCGCAGTGTCACCAAGCTGGGAGAAAATGCCCGGCGGGTTAGCAAGGTTCAGCTGCTGGTGCCGGTCGTCCTGGTGCTTATCGCAGCCCGGATCCCCCAACTTTCGATCCTGCCGGCTCTTCTGGGCTTTTTGCTCTATAAGCCGGCCGTGATCCTCCAGGCAGTCTTCGACACCTGACCCCGTTTCCGTTCCGTCGCCCTGGCGACCCCGAACTCCCCTTCGCTGGCTCCGATGCCTCTCCTTCTCCCCTTTGCTGAACTGGAGGTTGGTAAACACCTCTACTGGCAACTTGGCAACCTCAAGATTCACGGCCAGGTCTTCCTGAGCTCCTGGGTGGTTATCGGTGCCTTGCTTGCCCTTGTAGTGGTTGGCACCCGCAAGCTGGAGCGTGATCCCCGAGGCACCCAGAACCTGCTGGAGTTCCTTTGGGATTACATACGCGATCTCTCCCGTGAACAGATTGGTGAGAAGGCTTACCGCGATTGGATGCCCTTCATCGGCACCCTGTTCCTGTTCATTTTTGTGAGCAACTGGGGCGGAGCTCTGGTGCCCTGGAAGCTGATCCACCTGCCCAGTGGCGAGCTTGGTGCACCAACGGCAGATATCAACACAACCATTGCTTTGGCTTTGTTGGTATCTCTTGCCTACTTCTATGCCGGCTTGAGCCGTAAGGGACTGAGGTACTTCGAGTACTACGTGGAGCCGACACCGATCATGCTTCCATTCAAGATCGTTGAAGATTTCACCAAGCCCCTTTCCCTTTCCTTCCGTCTTTTTGGCAACATCTTGGCGGATGAACTGGTGGTCGCAGTTCTGGCATTTTTGGTGCCATTGATTGTGCCCCTGCCTGCAATGTTCCTGGGCCTTTTCACCAGTGCTATTCAGGCTCTGATTTTTGCCACCCTCGCTGCCTACTACATCGGCGAGGCGGTGCACGAAGAGCACCACTAATAGCTCTTCACCAGCAGCTCCGCTCCTGCGGTCTGCTAAATCTCCCTCGCGCAGGTCCGGCAGCATCCCGGGCCCATCCTTGAAAGGATGTCCTCAGCGCAGGGTTTTATTCCCGGTCCATAACGCGCCACAACCGCGACCCCAATCCCCCACTCCACCATGGATTCCATCACCTCCGCTGCGTCTGTTCTGGCCGCTGGTCTGGCTGTAGGCCTCGGTGCCATCGGCCCCGGCATCGGTCAGGGCACCGCAGCTGGCGGCGCCGTTGAAGGCATTGCACGTCAGCCTGAAGCCGAAGGCAAGATTCGCGGCACCTTGCTGCTCTCCCTGGCCTTCATGGAAGCGCTCACCATCTACGGCCTTGTGGTCGCCCTAGTGCTGTTGTTTGCCAACCCCTTCGCTGGTTGAGCGTTGTTGTGAGTGGAAGGAGGGCTGGGGCTTGTTGCTCCTGCCCTCCCAGGCTCACAAACCTCAATCCCGACCGATCGTTCCAGCGCCCTCGCCCAAATGACCAGCTGGCTTCTGCTCGCCGAAGCAGGTGTCCCTGAGGGAGGTCTTTTTGACCTCGATGCCACCCTGCCGCTGATGGCGGTTCAGGTTGTTCTCCTCACTTTCATTCTGAATTCGCTGTTCTTCCGCCCCGTAGGACGGGCCGTGGAGGAGCGTGAGAGCTTTATCTCCACTAGCCGCGCCGACGCCAAGCAGAAGCTGGCTCAAGCCGAGCGGCTGGAAGCCGATCTCAAGGAACAGCTCAAGGACGCGCGTCAGCAGTCCCAAAAGCTGATCCTCGAGGCCGAGCAGGACATGGATCGTCTCTACCGCGATGCCCTTGCCGCGGCTACGGCCGATGCCAATGCTTCCCGGGAGCAGGCCCGCCGTGAGATTGATTCTCAGCGAGACCAAGCGATGGACCGGCTTAATAAGGACGCCGACAAGCTCGGTGATCTGATCGTGACCCGCTTGCTGGCTGCCTCATGACTTTCCTGCTCCCCTCTTTGCTAGCAAGTCACGGCGGATTTGGTTTCAACCTCAATCCGTTTGAGACCAACATCATCAACTTGGCGATTGTGATCGCCGGCCTTTGGAAGTTTTTGCCAGGTTTCCTCGGCAGCATCCTGGAGCGCCGTCGTGCAGCCATCCTCAACGATCTGCAAGATGCTGAGCAGCGTCTTCTCGCAGCAACATCTTCGTTAGCTCAAGCCCAGCAGGATTTGTCGGCAGCACAACAAAAGGCTGAGCAGATTCGCGCTGATGGTTTGGCCCGTGCCCAAACTTTGCGGCTGGAAAGCGAAAAGCGCACGATCGATGAAATGGCTCGGCTTAAGCAGGGAGCCATGGCCGACTTGAATGCCGAGGCAGCTCGAGTCACCGACCAGTTGCGCCGCGAAGCCGCCAATCGGGCTATTGCCCAAGCACTTGCCACCCTCCCCGGCAAGCTCAATGCAGATGCCCAGGCACGACTGATCGATCAGTCCATTTCAACCCTGGGTAAAGCCTGATGCCACTCCTCAACTCGATTGCAACTCCATACGCCGATGCGTTGCTGCAGGTAGCTGAATCTCGTAAGGAGACTGATGCTGTTGCCGAACAGGCAAAATCCCTTCTGGCCGTATTGAGTTCGAGCCCCGAGCTAAAAGCTGCTCTTGCGTCGCCCGTCCTTGAGCCGGAAGCCAAGAAGGCTGCTTTGGCAAAGCTTTTCGACGATCAGGTCACCCCTTCGGTGCAAAACCTGCTCAAGCTCTTGGCCGACCGCCAGCGCCTGCCCATGATGGAGGCTGTTTTGATGCGTTTCCTGGAGCTTTATCGGGAGCTGCGCAACATCACTTTGGCCAAGGTGACATCTGCTGCTGCCCTCAGCGAGGAGCAGCAGGCTGAGCTCAACCGCAAGGTTCAAGAGATTGCAGGCTCTAAATCGGTGGAGTTCGACCTCGTGGTTGACCCCTCCTTGATAGGAGGCTTCATCGTCAGCATGGGCTCCCAAGTCATTGACGCCAGCCTTTCTGGTCAGGTGCGCCGTCTCGGACTGGCGCTGGCCCAGGTGAGCTAGCTCCTCTGTCCGCCCAAACTTCCGGAACCTTCTTGCTCCGGTAGCCCTCTCCCCGCTTCCCCGTCTTCCCCTCCATCAGCCCCCCTGTGGGGACTTCCTCCCATGGTTTCCATCCGCCCCGACGAGATCAGCGCCATCCTCAAGCAGCAGATTGAGGACTACGACAAGTCGGTTTCGGTTAGCAACGTTGGCACCGTTCTGCAGATCGGCGATGGCATCGCCCGCGTGTATGGCCTGCAGCAGGTGATGGCCGGTGAACTGGTGCAGTTCGAGGACGGCACCGAAGGCATCGCCCTCAATCTCGAAGACGACAACGTCGGCGTGGTGTTGATGGGCGAAGGTCGCGGCATCCAGGAGGGCAGCACCGTCAAGGCAACCGGCAAGATCGCCGCCGTGCCCGTTGGCGACGCCATGCTTGGCCGGGTTGTTAATTCGCTGGGCCAGCCCATTGACGGTAAGGGTGACATCGCCACTACCGAAACCCGCCTGATCGAATCGATGGCGCCTGGGATCATCCAGCGCAAGTCGGTGCACGAGCCCATGCAAACGGGCATCACCGCTATCGACGCCATGATTCCGATCGGTCGGGGCCAGCGCGAGCTGATTATTGGCGACCGTCAGACGGGCAAAACCGCTATTGCCATCGACACGATCATTAACCAGAAGGGCGAAGACGTCGTCTGCGTTTATGTGGCCATTGGTCAGAAGGCCGCATCCGTAGCCAACGTGGTTGAAGTGCTGCGGGAGAAGGGAGCCCTCGATTACACCATCGTGGTTGCTGCGAGTGCTTCCGAGGCTGCAGCTCTTCAATACCTGGCTCCCTACACCGGCGCGGCGCTTGCCGAATCTTTCATGTACAAGGGCAAGGCCACCTTGGTGATTTACGACGACCTCACCAAGCAGGCCCAGGCCTACCGCCAGATGTCCCTGCTGCTGCGTCGCCCCCCCGGTCGTGAGGCCTATCCCGGCGACGTCTTCTATTGCCACAGCCGTTTGCTTGAGCGTGCCGCCAAACTCAGCGATGCCATGGGCAAGGGCTCGATGACCGCGCTGCCGATTATCGAAACTCAGGCCGGTGACGTATCCGCTTACATTCCTACCAACGTGATCTCGATCACCGATGGCCAGGTGTTCCTGAGCTCCGACTTGTTCAACTCCGGTCTACGCCCCGCCATCAACGTTGGTATTTCCGTGAGTCGGGTGGGCGGTGCCGCCCAGACCAAGGCGATCAAGAAGATTGCCGGCACCTTGAAGCTCGAGCTGGCCCAGTTCGATGAACTGGCTGCCTTCTCCCAGTTCGCCTCCGACCTCGATGCTGCAACCCAGCAGCAGCTCGGCAGGGGTAAGCGCCTGCGCGAGATTCTCAAGCAGCCCCAGTTCAGCCCCCTAATTCTGGCGGAGCAAGTTGCTGTTGTTTACGCCGGTGTCAAGGGCCTGATCGACGAGGTTCCTGTCGAGTCTGTGGTGCAGTTCTGCCGCGAGCTGCGCGAATACCTCAAGAGCAACAAGGCCGAGTTCATCTCCAAGGTGCAGACCGAGAAGCAGCTCAGCGACGAAGCTGAAGCCATGCTCAAGGATGCCATCAACGAGGTGAAGTCGACCATGCTCGCCTCCGTTTGAGGAGGGGCATAACTAATGGCAAACCTCAAAGATATCCGCGACCGGATTGGTTCGGTCAAGAACACTCGCAAGATCACTGAGGCCATGCGCCTGGTGGCAGCCGCCAAGGTGCGCCGCGCCCAGGAGCAGGTGCTGCGCAGCCGTCCTTTTGCTGACCGGCTCGCCCGCGTGCTGGAAAATCTTCAGTCACGCATGCGCTTTGAAGATGCCGACGCTCCCCTGCTCGAGCAGCGCGAGGTTGGCACCATCACTCTGCTTGCCATTACCGGTGATCGGGGATTGTGCGGTGGCTACAACGCCAACATCATCAAGCGCACCGAACTGCGCACCGCTGAATTGGTTGGCCAGGGCTACAAGGTGGATCTGGTATTGATCGGTCGTAAGGCGATCACCTACTTCCAGAATCGCGCTAATCAGTACACGATTCGCGCCACCTTTACCGGTCTTGACCAGGTGCCCAAGGCCAGTGAAGCGATGGGTATCGCCAACGAAGTGCTTGCAGAATTTCTCTCCGGCAGCACCGATCGTGTCGAGATCATCTTCACCAAGTTCATCAACCTGGTGAGCTCCAAGCCCGTGATTCAGACCCTGCTGCCCCTTGATCCCCAGGGCATTGCTATCCCTGAAGACGAGATCTTCCGCCTCACTACCCGGGACGGACGGCTGGGAGTTGAAGCGGGTACGACTTCCAACTTGCAGCCCAAGCTGCCCTCCGACATCGTGTTTGATCAGAGCCCAGATCAGCTGCTCAATGCCCTGCTGCCCCTTTACCTGGAAAACCAGCTTCTGCGTTCTCTGCAGGAGTCAGCAGCTTCGGAGTTGGCCAGTCGGATGACGGCAATGAACAACGCCAGCGATAACGCCAAGGCTCTCGCTAAGAGCCTCACGCTCGACTACAACAAGGCCCGCCAGGCCGCCATTACCCAGGAAATTCTGGAAGTGGTTGGCGGTTCTGCCGGTATGTCCTGAGTCTGGGGGCTGGTTTGCAGATCGAGCCTCTGTTTCCGGTGGCTCTTGGCAGGGTGCAGCTATCGCCTGATCCCCTGGATACGGCACTGCAACTTCAGGCCCTGCACGAGCTGCGGGGCCAAGCCAGCTCCAACCCCGACCCTGGTTGTGCCTGGACCGGTGACCTTAATGGTGTCTGGCAGTTGCAGCGTCAGCCGGCCTTTGCGCCACTGATTGCTGGCTTGACAGGCCATGCAGAAGCTTTTCTGCAGCAATTGGGTTTCGATCTCAGCCGAGTGGCCTTGCACCTGCAGCGCTGCTGGCCCGTGCTCAGCGAGGAGGGGCAGGTGGTAGGCCGCCACCACCACCCCAACGCTCACCTCAGCGCCATTTATTACCTCAATGGTGATGGCAGCGGTCGCAGCGGCTGTCTGCGCCTTTGGCCGCAGCGGCAGGTGAATGAGCTGGTGCCTGGGATGGCAGTTGGCCATGAAGGTCCGTTGGCTGCATCGCCTTGGAGCGCACCTTGGCTGGATGTGGCTCCCCAGGCAGGCCTGCTGCTGCTGTTTCCCAGTTGTCTGGATCACGCCGTGCTTCCCAACGAGGATCCGGATGATTTGCGGTGCTCCCTCAGCATTGATTTCGCCCTAACAGCACCCGTGGCTAGGGATGGGTCCTCGCCACCGGAATATCTGGCGCCCCACCCCAGCCAGTGGCAGGAGCTTTGATCGCCGCGGCTGTTGCGGGTGGGCTGGAACAATGGCCTCTAGCTGCCCACTCCGGCACCCTCCTGTGACCGAAACCCAGACCTTCACAATCACCGCCGAGTTTCAAGGCACCCAACACACTTTTTCCTGCCGCAGCGACCAAACCGTGCTGTCTGCAGCCGAGGCCGCTGGGGTCCCCTTGCCCAGTTCATGCTGTTCGGGGGTCTGCACCACTTGCGCGGCTCTGATCAGTGAGGGCAGCGTGCACCAGCCCGATGCCATGGGGGTCAAGGCGGACCTGCAACTAAAGGGCTATGCCCTGCTCTGCGTTTCCTTCCCCCTGGCTGATCTCAAGCTCCAAGCGGGGATGGAGGACGCCCTCTACGAAGCCCAGTTCGGTAAATACCAGAAATGAGTGCTGCGGCGGTGCGCCTGCAGCCCATAACTCTGCAGTTACGCCGTGCTCCAGGGCCGTTGTTGGCCCAGATCGAGGCCGCGTTGGCCCCGCACGGCCAACCGCTGCGCTGGGCGATCACCGCGGTGGAGCCTGGTCTGGCTGGATCGTGCCCATTGCTGACGCTTGAAGCGGTGGTGCTGGCATGACGGCGAGCCGGCCCCTGCCCACCTTGCTGGTGATTCCCACCGGGATTGGATGTGAGCTCGGTGGTTATGCGGGCGATGGCCTGCCCGCCGCCCGCCTGCTGGCGGCCGCTAGTGGCTGCCTGATCACCCATCCCAACGTGATGAACGCGGCCTCCCTCTACTGGAGCGACCGCCGCATCCATTACGTGGAGGGCTGGGCCCTCGATCGCTTCGCAGCCGGCGAGATGGCCCTGGCGCCGCGGGCGTCGCAGCGGGTGGGCGTTTTGCTCGATGCCGGCATCGAGCCGGAGCTGGTCCTACGCCACCGCCAGGTGATCGACGCCTGCCGGGCCAGCCTCGGCCTCCCGATCGGGCCGGTGCTGACCAGTGAGCTGCCCCTAGGGGTGAGTCTGCAGAAGGGGGCCAGCGGCAGCAGCTGGGGCACGATCGCCCGCCCCGATGTCCTGCTGCGCGCCGGCGAGCAGCTGGTGGCGGCCGGCGCCACCGCCATCGCCGTGGTGGCCCGCTTCCCTGAGGATCCCGAAAGCGAAGCCCTAGCGGCCTACCGGGCTGGATCGGGCGTCGATGCCCTGGCGGGCGCCGAAGCGGTGATCAGCCACCTGCTGGTGCGCCATCTGGGGATTCCCTGTGCCCATGCCCCGGCGCTGCTGCCCCTGCCTCTCGATCCCGCGCTAGATCCCCGCGCCGCGGCTGAAGAGCTGGGCCACACCTTTCTGCCTTGCGTGTTGGTGGGATTGAGCCGGGCGCCGGATCTGGTGCCCCTGGTGGACTCAGCAACGCGCGGAACGGCTCCGCTGCTGCACGTCGCGCAGCTGGGTGCGGTGGTGGCCCCCGCCGGTGCCCTGGGCGGAGCGGCGGTGCTGGCCTGTGCCGAGCGGGGCATCCCCCTGATCAGCGTCGCCAATCCCTGCCTGCTGGAGGTGACCGCCGAGGCGCTGGGGCTGGCGGCGATCCCGGCCAGCTCCTACGCCGAAGCCGCCGGGTTGCTGGTGGCCCTGCGCGAGGGGATCGATCCGGCGGCTCTGAACCGCCCGCTGGCTGGGTCAGCCTGAGCCATGCAGGACCCTTGCCCCTGTGGTGGAGATCGCTATGGCAGCTGCTGCGCGCCGCTGCACCGCGGCGAACGCCAGGCGGCCACGGCCGAGCAGCTGATGCGCTCGCGCTACAGCGCCTATGCCCTGGGGGAGGTGGAGTACCTGCTGCAGACCCAGCCCTCCCCGGTGCCCCTGGCGCGCCGGCGTCGGGAGCTGCTGGCCAGCCTTGGTCAGCTCCATTGGCAGCGGCTACAGATCCTCGCCGTGACGGCCGGAGCCCCGCACGACCTCAGCGGCACGGTGACCTTTGAGGCCCACTACTTCGCTGCCGGCCAGCGGGGTGTGATGCGGGAATGCTCGCTGTTCGGCCGCGAGGGCCACAGCCTCGACGGCGGCTGGCTCTACCTGGAGGCGCTGGAACTGGCCTGACCCTGGTTCATCGGCGCAAGCCGGGTCAGTGCGAGCCGGTTCAGTGCAAGCCGTGTCAGCGCAGACAGGCCATCGGGTGGCGGGGCGTCACATCCAGGGCCCGGGCAACGCCGGGATGGCACACCGCCCCATGCACCGTGTTGAGGCCGGAGAGTAGTTCGGGCCGGTCGGTGACGGCTTCGACTAGGCCCCGCCCCGCCATTACGAGGATGTAGGGCAGGGTGACACTCACCAGCGCTTCGGTGGAGGTGAAGGGCACAGCCCCTGGCATGTTGCCGACGGCATAGTGCTGCACGCCGTGGAGCGTGTGCACCGGATCGGTGTGGCTGGTTTCGCGGCTGGTGGCAATGCAGCCCCCCTGGTCGATCGCCACATCCACCACCACGGAGCCGGGTTGCATTTGCTGAACCAGCGCCTCCTCCACCAGGGTGGGGGCCCGGCCACCGGCGGTGAGCACGGCACCAATCAGTAGATCGGCACCCGGCACTAGGCGCTCGATCAGGCTGCTGTTGCTCACCAGGCTCACCAGCCGACCGCGGCGGTGGGCCTCGAGGCTGCGCAGTCGCTCGGGTGAGCGATCCAGCAGGAATACCTCCGCATCCATGGCGGCGGCGATCCGGGCCGCATTCCAGCCCACACTGCCTGCTCCCAGCACCACCACCCGCGCCGGCCGCACCCCGGTGCAGCCCCCCATCAGGATGCCGCGACCGCCGTGGGGGCGCTCCAGCAGATGGGCCCCCACCTGGGCTGCCAGCCGACCGGCGATTTCGCTCATCGGCGCTAGCAGGGGCAGGCTGCCGTCTTCGAGCTGCACGGTTTCGTAGGCCACGGCAGTGGTGCCAGCCTCCAGCAGGGCCCGGCCCACCTCCGGGTAGGCGGCCAGGTGCAGGTAGGTGAACAGCACCAGATCGGAGCGCAGAAAGCCGAATTCCTCGGGCTGGGGCTCCTTGACCTTCACCACCAAATGGGCGCCCCAGGCTTCTGCGGCGCTCACCAGCCGGGCCCCGGCGGCGGCGAAGGCGGCATCGCTGAAGCCAGCCCCTAACCCCGCTCCCGCCTGGATGCGGACCTCCATGCCCTGGTTCACCAGATCGGCCACCCCGTCAGGGGTGAGGGCCACGCGCTGTTCATCGCGCTTGATCTCTGCGGGCACGCCGATGCTTGCCATCGGGGCCGTCAGGCTGGCGCCGCTGGAGCTGGGGGGTGCCATGGATGTGCTGCTGTTTGTGGTTCCAGATTGGCTGCGGCTGGCGATCGGCGCCATGCAGGATTTAGCGGGCGGCGATCGGCATGCGCCAGCCGCTGCCGAAGGCCCGGTCGCCGATCTTGAGCAGGGGCGGTGCCTGGCGCCGCTTGAACTCGGCCCGGCGCAGCAGCTGCATCACCCGTTCGGCCAGCTCCGCTGGGGTGCCGCTGGCGATCAGCTGCTCCGGACTAGCCAACTCCTCGATGTAGGCCT
This sequence comes from Cyanobium sp. A1C-AMD, assembly GCF_024346495.1. Lineage (NCBI taxonomy): Bacteria > Bacillati > Cyanobacteriota > Cyanophyceae > Synechococcales > Prochlorococcaceae > Cyanobium > Cyanobium sp. A1C-AMD. The sequence continues at coordinate 57,949 of NZ_JAGQDB010000001.1, forward strand.
TCAAGATCGGGTCGAGCACGGCGTAGTCGGGCAGGGAATCGCTATCGAGCTGGTCGGGGCGCAGCTCGGCGCTGGGGGGTTTATCGCGGATCGCCCGCCCCACCAGCTCACCGTCGCCTGGCAGCCCCAGCTCACGCCGGCAGGGGCCGGCGGCGGTCGAATCGAGCCAGGCGCAGAGCTCGAACACGCTGGTTTTGTAGAGGTCACCGATCACGGCCAGGCCGCCGTTCATGTCGCCGTAGAGGGTGCAATAACCGACGGCCAGCTCGCTTTTGTTGCCGGTGGAGAGCAGCAGCTGGCCCTGCTGGTTGGCCACAGCCATCAGCAGGGTGCCGCGGATGCGCGACTGCAGGTTTTCGGCGCTCAGACCGCTGGGTGGGCCAGCCAGCACCGGTGTTAGGGCGGTGTCGAAGCTGGCCATCAGCGCCGCGATCTCAGCGGTGCGGCAGCCCAGGCCCAGGCGCCCAGCTAGGGCCTGGGCATCGCGTAGGGAGCCATCCGAGCTCCAGGGGGAGGGCATCATCAGTGCCTGCACCCGCTCACCCCCCAGGGCAGCGGCGGCGATCACGGCCACCAGGGCTGAATCGATACCGCCGCTCAGTCCCAGCAGGGCGCTGCTGAAGCCGCATTTGCGGGCGTAGTCGGCCACGCCTAGCACCAGGACCCGAAACAACTGCTCGTTTTCAGTAGGCAAAGGTGCCACTGGCAAAGATGCCGCTGGCCCTGCGTCGTTGACTTCCCAGCAGCTCACCTGCTCCTTGCAACTGGCCAGCTGGCTCACCACTGCGCTGCTGGCGTCTACTCCGCCGCTGGCATCCACCACGAAGCTGGCACCGTCGAATACCAGCTCGTCGTTGCCGCCCACCTGATTGACGTAGACCACCGGGCAAGCGAGCCGGCTGGCGGCCCGGCGGGCCAGGCTCTGACGCAGGGCCACTTTGGCCTGGCCAAACGGTGATGCCGAGAGGTTGAGCAGCAGGTCGATGCGGCTTGAGAGCAGCTCGGCGACGGGATCGGCACCAGCCAGGCGGTGGCCCTGCAGCTCCTCCTCAACCCAGAGGTCTTCGCAGATCGTTAGCCCTAGGCGCCAGGTCCGGCCGCCCCGCTCAAGCTCCAGCACACTTGGCTCTGTGGCGGCGCAGAAGTAGCGCTGCTCGTCGAAGACGTCGTAGGTGGGTAGCAGCCGCTTACGGGCCACCACGCGCCAGCTGCCGGCCTCCACTAAGGCCACAGCGTTGAACAGGTTGGGCAACGGCGCGGCGCCTGATGGTTCGGCCATGCCCACCAGCACGGCCAGCTGGGGCAGCTCTTGGGCTAGGGACGCGGCCAGCTGGTTGAGCACGGCGCCTTGCTTCGCGATCAGGCTGGGGCGCAGCAGCAGGTCGCGCGGTGGGTAGCCCCAAAGGGACAGCTCGGGGGTGAGCACCAGATCAGCCCCCTGGGCGGCGGCCTGACGGCTGGCCGCCAGAATCAGCTCACCGTTGCCCGCCAGGTCGCCAACTAGCGGATTTAGTTGGGCCAGGGCGAGGCGCATTAGGGGCGTTTGAGGGGCTGGCTGAGGTTCGGTTCGCCCAATCCGTAGAGATTGTGCTTGAGCAGTAGCGGCAACAGGGCCGCAGGTAGCTGGGCGGGGTCGGGGGTTTGGCGCAGCGCCGAGCTGGCGGTGGCGGGAACCTGCAGGGGCAGGATCACCACCCGGCCCCCCAGCTGGGTGAGCTGCTCCAGTTGTTTGGGCTGCAGGGGCCAGCCGGCCCGGGGGGCGATTGCCAGCACGCAGGCCTTCAGCACGGCTTCGGCCTGTTTCCAGCTGGGGATCTGGGCAGCCAGATCACTGCCCACCACAAACACCAGCTCGCTACCAGGCCACTGGGCCGCTGCCTGCTCCAGGGTGGTGATTGCCCAGGGGCTGCTGAGCTCCTGCCGGTGGCTCAGCCTTGGATCGCCGATGGCTGCCACCAGCTCGCCCAGCAGGGTGGATCGTTGTTCCAGGGGGGCGCCGTGGAGTTTTTGGGGGTTGTCGCTTGCCCAAGTGGCGACCTGGGGATAGAGCTGCACCAAGCCCTCCAGCAGGGCCTGGTGGCCGCGGGTCGGCGGGTCGGCGCTGGTGCCAAACAGGGCTACCGGCCCCTCTGCGGCTTTGACGACCCCGTTGCTCATGGCAGCAGGGCCTGCAGGTTGGCGGCCGGCTCGCTTCGCTCGCCCAGCCAGAGGCGCACCTGGGGATCGGTGATAGCCAGGCGCCGCAGCAGGGCGCCGGGTTGGCCGCCCCGCTGGGCGCTCCGCAGTAGTTCGGCGGCGGCGAGCCGGCCGGTGAGCCTGGTGGTGTGCACGGCCAGGGCTGCCTGGGCCAGGGCTACCGGGGCGGCTGGAGCGAGGCTGAGTCCGCCGGTGAGCGGTGCCGCCAGCAGCAGCAGTTGGCGTAGGGCGCCCAGGGCTAGCTGGATGCCGATCTGGGCGCCGCCCAGCAGGGCGTTGTGGCCGGAGAGCCGCCGCAGCAGCTGGCGGGCGCCGGCGCCATGCATCTGCAGGCCGTAGAGCTGGCAGAGCTGCAGCACCAGGGCGGTGTCGCAGGCCAGGCCGCCGGCTAGATCCAGCAGCACCAGGGGGTTGGCGGCCACGCCGGTGGCCTTGAGGGCGGCGAAGCGGCCGATCAGGCTTTGGGCGGCCTGGCGGCTGGTACCCAGGCGCCAGCGTTGCAGGGACTGGTGAAAGCGCTCCGCGCTGCCCAGGGCATTAAGGGCGAGCAACAGGCAGCCGTGCTGCTCCAGCAACAGCTGCAGCGACTGCCGCAGCGGCTCCACCTGCGGAGCTTGAACAACGCTGCGCACCCGGCCATCGGCCAGCAGCTGGGGTTGGCGTGGCGCGGCGGCCACCGGGATCAGCTCCAGGTGCCGGGCCGCTGCCGGCAGCCGCCGCTTGATGCTGGCGATCAGCTCGGCCTGCTCGGCCTCGCTCCAGCAGTCGCAGCGGTTTAGCACCAGCAGTACCGGCTTGCCGCTGGCCAGCAGTGGCGCCAGGGCGTCGTGCTCGACGCTGGTGAGGTCGCCGTCGAGCACCAGCAGCACCAGATCTGAGCCGAGGGCTACTCGGGCCGCCAGTCGGGCCCTGGCGGCGGCGGCGATCTCATCGATGCCAGGGGTGTCCACCAGCTCCACCCGGTTTAGCCCCGCCATGGGTTGCGCCCACGCTTGGGCCTGCTGGTGTCGGGTGCAGCCGTGGGCCACGTCGGTGGCGAAAGCCGCCTCCCCCAGCAAGGCGTTGAGCAGGCTCGACTTGCCCACCCCCACACGGCCGAACACGGCCACCCGCAGACTGCGCTGCTGCAGGCGCCCTAGCTGGCGATCTAGGGCCAGCAGCTGGCCGGCCAGCTGGCTTTGCTCGCGGCCGCTGAGCTGGAGCTGGCGGCGCCACTGGTCGAGCAGGGATTGGCAGCGCTCCGGGATGGCGGGCGCCTGATCGGGGAACGGTTTGGCGCACGGTTCGGGCCTCATGGCCGCATCCCTTCGCCCGCCGGTTGGGGACGGCGCCACCAGCCGGCCAGCACCGCCAGCACCGCTTCAGCGCCAATCACGCCCACGAAGCCGCCGAATTCGTCAACAACGACGCGAACGCCGCTGCTGTTGCGGCGGAAGCCCGTGAGCAACCGGTCGGCCCGGATCATTTCCGGCACGTAATCGACCGGCTCGCTTAGGGAGGCGGCAGTGCGATTGCCTTCGCCTTGGAGCAGGGCTGCCAAAAGTCGCTCCCGGCCGGCCACGCCCAGCACCTCATCCACCTCTTCGCCGAGCACCACCCACCATTCGGCGTTGTTCGCCAGTAGATCTTCGCGCAACTGCTCCAGGCTGGTCGCCCCATCGAGGGTGGGAGCCGCCACCCGTGGTGTCATCAGATCGCGGGCGGTGAGATCGTTTAGCTGGAACACCTTGGCGATCATGGCCGCCTCATCGGCCTCGATTTGGCCCTTCTGGGAGCCCAGCCGAGCCAGCAGACGAATCTCTTCTTCGTCGGTACTGATCTCGTTTTCGGCGGTGATCGCCGGCAGGAGCCGCTCCAGTAGCAGCACTAGGGGCAACATCAGGCCGGCCACGATCGCCAGGGCAGGGGCGCTGGCCAGGGCCACCGGCAGGGCCAGGCGGCTGCCGAGGGCCTTGGGCAGGATTTCCCCCAGCAGGATCACCAGCACGGTGAGCCCTACGGAAAACAGGGGCAGGGCGACCCCCTCGATGCCCTGGCGTTTGAAAACGATGGCGGCGTAGCCGCCCAGCATCAAGCTGCCAAAAATGTTGAAGCCGTTATTGGCGATCACCAGTACCGACAGGGTGCGGCCCAGGCGCTGGCGCAGCTGCTCCAGGCGCCGCGCTCCGCGCACGGGCTTGCTGCGGGAGGCAAGTTCGTGCACCCGCACCGGGTTCACGGTGAGCAGAGCTGCCTCAACTCCAGAGCACAGGGCCGAACCTGCGATCACCAGCACCACCAGCAGCGCCAGGATGAGCAGGTCGTTCATTCCGCCATTTCGCCGCTCACCATCTACCTATTAAATCGGCTCCGCCAGCGTCTGTCCCGCTGCCTGCTCCAAACTGGGCTTCTGCAGGGCCCGCTGGCCGCTTTTTCATGATCGATCCGTCGACCTTCGCCCAGCGGCGTCAGCGTTTCTTCGCTCAGCTCGGGGAAGCTGCTGCCGTGATTCCGGCGGCAACCCTGGTGACCCATCACGCCGACTGCGAGTGGCCCTTCCGCCAAAACAGCGACTTCTGGTATCTCACTGGTTTTGATGAACCCGAGGCGGTGGCCCTGTTCTTGCCCCACCGGCCCGAGGGTGAGCGCTACGTGCTGTTTGTGCAGCCCCGCGAGGCCAGCGCCGAGGTTTGGAATGGTTTCCGTTGGGGTACTGAAGGCGCCGTGGCCGAGTTTGGCGCTGACCTGGCCCACCCGCGCAGCGAGCTAGAGCAGCGCCTGCCCGACTACCTCAGGGGCGCTGAGGGCATCGCCTTTCGCGTTGGCAAGCACCCGAAGGTGGAGCCGCTGGTGCTGGCGGCTTGGGCCGCTCAGCTCGACCGAGCCCCCCGCAGCGGCCGGGCCGCCCTGGGGCTGGTGGCCCCCTGTCCGCTCCTGCATGAGCTGCGGCTGCGCAAGGGCCCCGAGGAGCTGGAGCGCATGCGCGAGGCGGCGCGAATCTCGGCCGAGGCCCATGAGCTGGCCCGCCAGGTGGTGCGGCCTGGCCTCAATGAGCGGCAGGTGCAGGCTGTGATTGAGCAGCACTTCCTGGAGCAGGGTGCCCGTGGCCCGGCCTACGGCACGATCGTTGCCGGCGGCGATAACGCCTGCGTGTTGCACTACATCGCCAACAACGCCCCGCTGAACGACGGCGATCTTCTGTTGATCGATGCCGGTTGCTCCTTGGCCGACTACTACAACGGCGATATCACCCGCAGCTTTCCGATCAACGGTCGCTTCAGTGCTGAGCAGCGCGCCCTCTACGAGCTGGTGCTGGCGGCCCAGGAGGCGGCGGTGGATTCGGTGGCCCCGGGCTTCAGCGCTGAAGGGGTGCACGAGACCGCCCTGCGGGTGCTGGTGGCGGGCCTGCTGGACCTAGGGCTGCTGGCAGGATCCCTTGACGGGGTGATCGAGCAGGGGGCCTACCGCCACCTCTACATGCACCGCACCGGCCACTGGCTTGGCCTTGATGTACACGATGTGGGGGCCTATCGCCTCGGTGAGCACCACGTGGAGCTGGAGCCGGGCATGGTGCTCACCGTGGAGCCGGGCCTCTACGTGAGCGATCGGCTGCCGGTGCCAGATGGCCAGCCGGAGATCGAAGCTCGCTGGAAGGGCATCGGCATTCGCATCGAAGACGATGTGGCGGTAACCGCCCACGGCCATGAAAATCTCACCGCCGCCGCCCTGAAGTCTCCGGCGGCGCTTGAGCGCTGAGGTTTAGGGCAGGGCATCAGCCCAGCTCTGGATGATCCGCAGCCCATCGATCTGCTGGAAATGCTCGTCGAAGCTGAACAGAACCGATCCCATCTCAACTGCACTGGCGGCGATCCAGATGTCATTGGTGGGAATGGGCCGACCCTTGCGGCGCAGGTCTCGGTAAATCAGTGCATAGGTGTCCGCTGTGGCCAAGCCGCAGGGGCAGTGCTGGACCCGTGGTGAGGCCAGAAACTGGCTGAGTTCCTCTCGGTTGCGGGCTTCGCGTGTGCCGCAGGCGAAGCCTGCCAGAAGTTCTCCAATCACGGTGCTGCTGATCAGCAGCCTGTCGGCACGTTGGACCAGCTCCATGCAGGGGAGGAGGCCCCTCTTAAACCCGGCATAGGCATTGGTATCCAGGGCAATGGGCCGCATGGCTCAGGCCCAGAGTTCCTGGTCGATCTGTTCGAGGGGGGCGATGGCCGAGCTGAAGGCATTGCTCTCTTCCTCAGACCACGTGCCAGCCAGGTCGTCCAGGTCGTGATGCTGGTTGTGCGGTGCGGATGACTCTCCTGTTAAGCGACGCAGTACGAGGCGATTCAGGCTGATGCCTTGCTGGCGGGCCTGCTCCTTCAATTGGTCCAGCTGGGACTCATCCAGGCCGCGAACACTGATGGCTGGCATCACTGATATCACTAGCTGATTGCAAGCTAGTGCAGGTCTATGGCATCCAGACCCTTGACGCTGCTCAAAAGTGCCGCCGTGCTGGGAATCACCACATCGGCGCCGGCCTCCCGCAGGCGCGCCTCGTAGGCGGCTCGCGCTTCGGGCTGGCTGTGCAGATGGGGTGGCGCTACCGCAAAGCTCAAGAAGCGCTGCCCGGGGCACTGGGCGCGGGCGCGCTGCACGGTGAGCACATCGGCCACCGTGTCGCCCAGGTAAATCACCGGCGCTGCGCCAGCCCCCAGGCTCTCGCCGGCCAACCGGCTGGCTAGCTGCAGCAGGCCGGTGGGATCGGGCTTATCTGGCGCATCGCCCATGGCAATCAAGGGCGGATTGGCCAGCTCCAGGCGGGTTTCCAGCACGTAGCGGCAGGAGGGGGGCTCGGAGCCACTCACGAAGCCGTAGGCCAGACCTGCAGCCTCCAGAGCGGCAAAAAAAGCTTGCTGCACCTGTAGAGGCTCGTCGCGGATGAAGCCCCGCCAATGGCCCGGATCGCCGGCGGGATCGCCGCCGAAATAGAAGCCTTCGAACACCGCCACCAGCTCCTCAAACGCCGGTAGCGGGTTATGGCCGGTGCGGCGCAGCAGCTCCATCGAGGCCTGCCAATCGTTGTTCCAGCTTCCTTCGCTTTTGAGGCGGTCGATGGCGGCGGGCTCGGGACGCTGGCCATGGAAGTGGTGCACCGTTTCGACGATTGCCCGGCGGTAGCTGGCGCTCACATCGCGGATTACGCCATCGATGTCGAACAGCACTACGGCCCGGGGCGAAGAGGCGAACATGGGCATCAAGATTGGCTTTCAGGAACGGGCATCGCTTTCAAACTGGACGCTGGCTGCAGCGGTGGCCTCACTGCCGAATAGTTCAGCTGCCAGTGCCGGGCTGATCGTGAAGGTGTTCAGCCCTTCAGCGGCCAGGTGGCTGAGTTCGCTGGGCTGGCGCAAGCTGGCCACCAGCAGCCGCACGCTGGAGCCGAGCCCCGCAAGGCATCGCTGCATGGTGACCACTTCAGCTACCCCATTGCGCCCCTGATCCTGGATGCGGCCCAGGTAGGGGGCGATGTATTCGACTCCCAGGGCCGCGGCGATCAGCACCTGGTGGGGCTCGTAGCAGGCGGTGAAGGTGACGGCAACGCCGGCGCCAACCAGCTCCCGGGCAACCGCTGCTCCCTGCTTGGTCACCGGCAGCTTCACGGCGATGCGGCCGGGGGCCAGGGCCGCTAGTTTCTGGCCGCAGCGCAGCATGTCTGCCGTGGTGGCGCCCCATGCCTGCAGGTGGAGTTCGGCGATGCCATGGGCCAGGGCCGTGCGGCTGAGGGCTGCCAGGCTGTCGAGGGTGCAGGGCTGGGCGGCCCGGCGCAGCAGGGTGGGGTTGGTGGTTACGCCGTGAAATAGGCCGCTGGCCAGCCACTGCTGCCAGGCTTTGGGATCTGCAGAATCGAGGAACAGGCGCAGGGCCATAGCCGCAGGCGGGGGCCGAGGGCGGCCAGGCGGCTGGTAGGTTAGTTCTTTGCTCTGTTGCCTTGAGCACTGACCCCATGACAGCCTTCGAGAGCGCTCCTGACGCAGCAGTAACCGAATTGGCCGAAGTGGCCGCGGCTGCCGAAGACACCACCACCCAGGGGCGTCCGGTGATGCGTGGCGGCAGTGCGGCTCTGGCGACCGCCATCATTGATGAGGATGGCGTTCCTTCTGGCTATACCCCCAAGGCTGACGAAGGTCGTTTCCTGCTCAAGATCCTGTGGCTGCCTGACAACGTCGCCCTAGCGGTGGATCAGATTGTTGGCGGTGGTCCGAGCCCTCTTACTTCTTACTTCTTCTGGCCCCGGGAAGATGCCTGGGAAACCCTCAAGACCGAGCTCGAAGGCAAGAGCTGGATCACCGATAACGAGCGCGTTGAGGTGCTCAACAAGGCTACCGAGGTGATCAACTACTGGCAGGAAGAAGGAAAAGGCAAGAGCCTGGACGACGCCAAACTCAAGTTTCCTGATGTCACTTTCTGCGGTACCGCCTGATCGTCGCTGAATTCTGAAGCTTAGTTTTTGCCCGGATAAAAATTTATATCTACCAGCGCTCCGCGAGGAGTGCTTTTTTGTGCATCTTTTTTGCTCATTAACGACATAACCATAAAAATTCCGGAAGTCAACCCTGGGTACGGGTTGACTTCCGGAATCAAAATCTTTGAATACTTAGATTCTTTGAAAATCTAGAATGTTTGGAAATCTAGATGGCTTTGCTTGCTTGGAATCGGGCGCGAGACGCAGCCAGTGCTTGCTGGGCTTTGACCTTGTCTGGGCTAGCTGGCTTGCCCTCGAATGCAGCTGCTGCCGATTGGGCAGCCTCAAAGGCAGCCTCTGCGGATGCAGCATTAATTGAGCTGCCGAGCTCAGCGGCATTCACCAAAACGGTGACCTCGTCGGCCTCCACTTCAGCGAAACCACCCATTAGGGCGATCGTTGACCAAGCGCCGCCGGAGCGCAGACGCATTACGCCTGTATCCAGTGCTGCCAGCATGGTGACGTGGCCAGGAAGGATACCTACCTGCCCAGTAGTGCTTGGCAGGATTACCTCTTCGGCGGTTCCATCAAAAACGCTCTGATCAGGGGCCAGAACGCGGAGGGTGAGACTCATGGGTAGGGGTCCTCAGGGAAAAGCAGGAATCAACCCTTGGCTTCGGCAAGAATCTTGGCGGCCTTGGCCCTCACCTGGTCGATGTTGCCCACTAGGTAGAAGGCAGCTTCAGGTAGGTCGTCAAGCTCGCCGGCCAGAATCATGTTGAAGCCCTTGATCGTGTCGTCCAGCTTGACGTACTCACCCTTTTGACCGGTGAAGATCTCGGCCACGAAGAATGGCTGGGAGAGAAACTTCTCGATCTTGCGGGCCCGGTCAACCGTGCGGCGGTCGTCCTCGGAGAGTTCGTCGAGACCAAGAATCGCAATGATGTCTTGGAGCTCTTTGTAGCGCTGCAGGGTGCTTTGCACGGAGCGTGCAGTGCGGTAGTGCTCATCACCTACCACCGCTGGCTGAAGCATGGTGCTGGTGGAATCCAGAGGATCCACAGCCGGGTAGATGCCCTTGGAAGCCAGGCCGCGGCTCAGCACGGTGGTGGCGTCTAGGTGGGCAAAGGTGGTGGCAGGTGCCGGGTCGGTCAGGTCGTCTGCAGGTACGTAGACGGCCTGGATCGAAGTGATCGAGCCTTCCAGGGTGGAGGTGATGCGCTCTTGCAGCATGCCCACGTCGGTGCCGAGGGTGGGCTGATAGCCCACAGCTGAAGGCATGCGGCCGAGCAGGGCCGATACCTCTGAACCGGCCTGCACGAAACGGAAGATGTTGTCGACGAACAGCAAGACGTCTTGCTTGTTCGTATCGCGGAAGTGCTCAGCCATGGTGAGTGCCGAGAGACCCACGCGCATGCGGGCACCAGGGGGCTCGTTCATCTGGCCATAGCAGAGCGCCACCTTCGACTTGGAAAGGTCGTCGGGGTTGATCACACCCGATTCCTTGAATTCCTCGTAAAGGTCGTTGCCTTCGCGGGTGCGCTCGCCAACGCCAGCGAACACGGAAACGCCGCCGTGCTCCTTGGCGATGTTGTTGATTAGCTCTTGGATCAGCACGGTCTTGCCAACGCCGGCACCGCCGAACAGGCCAACCTTGCCCCCTTGGCGGTAAGGAGCCAGCAGGTCGATCACCTTGATGCCGGTCTCAAAAACCTTGGGCTTGGTCTCCAGCTCAGTGAGGCTGGGGGCGGCGCGGTGGATCGAAGCGGTCACGCTGGTGGTTACTGGACCCTGCTCATCCACGGGCTCGCCGAGCACGTTGAAGATGCGACCGAGGGTGGCTTCGCCCACGGGTACGCAAATTGGGGCGCCAGTATCAACTGCCTCCATGCCACGGACCAAGCCGTCGGTGGTGCTCATGGCCACAGCACGGACTCGGTGATCGCCCAGCAACTGTTGGACTTCAGCAGTTAGGGCGACTAGCTGGCCGGCCGAATTTTTGGCTTCAATCCGAAGCGCGTTGTAAATCTTGGGCAGCTTGCCGGCCGGGAATTCAACGTCTAAAACCGGGCCAATCACCTGCCGGACGGTGCCTTTGGTGCCGGTGGCGGTAGCAGCTGCCATAGGTAAGGAAATCTTGGGGAAGCGCAGGGGGAATCAGCCCGCCTGAAGCGGCGCAACCTTACCACCGCGACAGGCGGTGAACCCTGTTCAGCAACTGTTCGCCCTGGTGGTTCGGTCACCCGCACGGTCTGGGCCTGGGCACTGGAACTTGATTGGGCATAAGTTGGCACTCGTAGAGCTCGAGTGCTAAATCGCCCCTCAGGCCCACTCAAGTTCACTGTTCTGTGGCGTCTCAGGCGTCATGTCATTGCTCCCGCAATCCATCCATGGCTGCTGTTTCTCTCAGCGTCTCCACGGTTAAGCCCCTCGGAGATCGCATTTTTATCAAGGTGTCCGAATCGGAGGAGAAAACCGCCGGCGGCATCCTTCTGCCTGACACCGCTAAGGAAAAGCCCCAGGTGGGCGAGGTGGTGCAGATCGGCCCAGGCAAGCGCAACGACGACGGCAGCCGCCAGGCTCCTGAGGTCAGCGTTGGCGACAAGGTGCTCTACAGCAAGTACGCCGGCACCGACATCAAGCTCGGCAGCGACGAGTTTGTGTTGCTTTCCGAGAAGGACATCCTCGCCATCGTCAACTGACGACTGGCCGATTACTGAATCCGAACTAACCCCATAAGGACATCGCCTTCCATGGCTAAGCGCATTATTTACAACGAGAACGCTCGCAGAGCTCTCGAAAGAGGTATCGACATTCTGGCTGAGGCCGTTGCTGTCACCCTTGGACCCAAGGGCCGCAACGTGGTCCTGGAGAAAAAGTTTGGTGCTCCCCAGATCATCAACGACGGCGTCACCATCGCCAAGGAAATTGAGCTCGAAGACCACATCGAGAACACCGGTGTTGCCCTGATCCGTCAGGCCGCCTCCAAAACCAACGATGCCGCCGGCGACGGCACCACCACCGCCACTGTTTTGGCCCATGCCATGGTCAAGGCAGGCTTGCGCAACGTGGCTGCAGGCGCCAATGCGATCACCCTCAAAAAGGGCATCGATAAGGCTTCCGATTTCCTCGTAGGCAAGATCAAGGAGCACGCCAAGCCCATCTCCGACTCCAGCGCCATCGCCCAAGTGGGCACCATCTCCGCCGGCAACGACGAAGAGGTAGGTCGCATGATCGCCGATGCGATGGACAAGGTCGGTAAGGAAGGTGTGATCTCCCTGGAAGAAGGGAAATCGATGACCACCGAGCTGGAGGTCACCGAAGGCATGCGCTTCGACAAGGGCTACATCTCGCCCTATTTCGCCACCGACACCGAGCGCATGGAAGCGGTGCTCGAAGAGCCCTACATCCTGCTCACCGATAAGAAGATCGGTTTGGTGCAGGACCTGGTGCCCGTGCTTGAGCAGATCGCCCGTACAGGCAAGCCCCTGCTGATCATTGCCGAGGACATCGAGAAGGAAGCCCTAGCCACCCTCGTTGTGAACCGCCTGCGCGGCGTGCTCAACGTGGCGGCAGTCAAGGCCCCTGGTTTCGGTGATCGCCGCAAGGCCATGCTCGAGGACATCGCCGTTCTCACCAACGGTCAGCTGATCACCGAGGACGCCGGTCTCAAGCTTGAGAACGCCAAATTGGAGATGCTGGGCACCGCCCGCCGCATCACCATCAACAAGGACACCACCACCATCGTGGCCGAAGGCAACGAAGTGGCCGTCAAGGCGCGCTGCGAGCAGATCCGCAAGCAGATGGACGAAACCGACTCCTCCTATGACAAGGAGAAGCTGCAGGAGCGTCTTGCCAAGCTGAGCGGCGGTGTGGCCGTGGTCAAGGTGGGTGCCGCCACCGAGACCGAGATGAAGGACAAGAAGCTGCGCCTGGAAGACGCCATCAACGCCACCAAGGCGGCTGTTGAAGAAGGCATCGTTCCTGGTGGTGGCACCACCTTGGCCCACCTGGCCCCCGCCCTCGAGGAGTGGGCTGCGGCCAACCTCTCTGGCGAGGAGCTGATCGGCGCCCACATCGTGGCCTCCGCGCTGACCGCACCCTTGATGCGCATCGCTCAAAACGCTGGCGTCAATGGCGCTGTCGTGGCTGAGAACGTGCGCAACAAGCCCTTCAACGAGGGCTACAACGCCGCCACCGGCGAGTACGTCGACATGCTGGCTGCCGGTATCGTCGACCCCGCCAAGGTGACCCGCTCCGGTCTGCAAAATGCCGCCTCCATCGCCGGCATGGTGCTGACCACCGAGTGCATCGTGGCTGATATGCCAGACAAGAAAGATGCTGCTCCCGCCGGTGGCGGCATGGGCGGCGGCGACTTCGACTATTGACAGCGAGATGGGTGCCTTCGAGGCCCCTCTCCGTCATCGTCAGCGAGGGCAGAAGGGTTTTCCTTCTGCCCTTTTTTTGTTCGTTTCCGTTCAGCCAAGCGGGCCCATCCATCCCGGCTGTATCGGTTGCCACCTTTAAAGGCTCTTTTGGTAGCGGTTGCTACTGGCTGCTGATCCGTTGGTCTTCAGGGTGGCGCCTGGTTTTGGCTCAGCTGTGCCGCTTCTGTTTGCAACCGATCTGGCCCTTCGCAGTGCCAACAATGGTTTTGTGTTGGTGAGTGCCGCCCTGGTGCTGATGATGACGCCAGCTCTGGCCCTCTTTTATGCGGGCTTTGTTCGCAGCCGCAACGTGCTTAACACCATGGTGATGAGCTTCACCGCCATGGCCCTGGTGAGTGTGCTCTGGGTGTTGTTCGGCTACAGCCTGGCCTTCTCTCCCGGCAGCGGTCCCCTAGCTCCTTTCATCGGCGGGTTGCAGTGGGCGGGGCTCAGCAATTGGTCGGCTCCCTATGGGGATGGGCAACTCAGTCACGGTGCCGTTGCCCTGTTCCAGGTCACCTTTGCGATCATCACTCCGGCGCTGATTTCCGGTGCGGTGGTGGAGCGGATGCATTTCCGCGCCTGGATGGTGTTTCTGCTGCTCTGGAGCACCTTCATCTACCTACCCCTGGCCCACATGGTGTGGGGCCCAGGTGGGTTCCTGGGCAGCTCCGGCCTCGGTGCCATCGACTTCGCCGGTGGCCTGGTGGTGGAACTGGCCTCGGGCGTGGCCGCCGCCGTTGCTGCCCTGGTGGTAGGCCGGCGTCGCAGTGGGGGCGTGGGCTATGCCGCCCCACCCCACAACGTGCCCTTCATCCTGTTTGGGGCGGGCCTGCTCTGGTTCGGCTGGTTTGGCTTCAATGGTGGTAGCGGCCTGGTGGCCGGCAATTTGGCCTCCCTTGCCTGCCTCACCACCAATACCGCTGCCGCTGCAGCTGCCCTGGGCTGGATGCTGCTGGAAACATGGCAGCGCGGCAAGCCCACTGCCGTGGGTGTGGCTACCGGCGCCGTGGCCGGCCTAGTGGCGATCACCCCAGCGGCTGGCTATGTGAGCCCTCTGGCGGCCGTTTTGATCGGCTTTGCGGCAGCACTGGTTTGCAGCTATGCCATGCAACTCAAGAACCGCTGGCGGCTCGATGACAGCCTCGATGTGCTGCCGGTGCATGGCGTGGCCGGGTTGCTCGGCACTCTGCTAACTGGCGTGTTCACGTTGAAAAGCCTCAATCCCGCTGGCGCAGATGGACTGCTAGTCGGTCAGCCAGGTCAGCTCTGGATTCAGCTCAAGGCCGCAGGATTCACAATTCTTTTTGTTGGAGTAGGCACGTATGTGATTCTTCTACTGATTCGCCTGGTGATGCCCCTGCGTGTTAACGACATTCAGGAACAGCAGGGCCTCGATATCAATGCTCACGGCGAAGAGGCCTACAACGGCGAATACACCGGTTAACCGGTGATGAAATTGAGGGCTGCGCCGTTGTTGCAGTAGCGCTTGCCACTGGGCTTAGGGCCGTCGTCAAACACGTGGCCCTGATGGCCGCCGCAGCGCCGGCAGTGGTATTCGGTGCGGGGCACGATCAACTTGAAGTCCACCTTGGTGGCGATCCCGTTGGGCAGCGGTTGCCAGAAGCTGGGCCAGCCGGTGCCGCTCTCGTATTTGGCCTTGGAGCTAAAGAGGGGCAGGGCGCAGCCAGCACAAACGAAAGTGCCTGGGCGTTTTTCGCTATTCAAGGGGCTGGAGAAGGGCCTTTCGGTGCCTTCCTGGCGGAGCACGTTATAAGCGGCAGGGTTGAGACGTTTCTTCCAGCTGGCTTCGCTGAGCTGCCAGGCGGGATCTTGGGCCTTGGAAGCTGCTTCGGCGCGGGAGACGCCAGTGAAGAAGGCACCCAGGCTTGATCCCAGGGCTACCAGCAGATTGCGTCGCGGCATTGGCGTCACAGACCTAACCGAGCCAGCCGGCGCTGAGCACAACGGCCAGGCCAAGAAAAATTGCTAGCAAGGTCCAGCTGATGCGGTTGAGGGTGGCTTCGGCGCTACGGGCACTGGTGAACATCGAACCGCCGCTAGCGGCCAGCCCGCCCATGCCATCGCCCTTGGGGCTATGTAGTAGCACGCTGATGATCAGCAGAACGCCACTGCCAATCCACACCCATGACAAAACTGAAGTGATCATGGGCCTCTTTGAATAGAGGCAGATTAAACGCCCAGGGTCTGGGGGATGGGACTGGATGCGGCTGCGGTCCCAGTTGCCAGGATCAGTGATTCACCGCTCATGGTTGCGGGCTTGGGCAGGTGCAAGATCTCGAGCAGGGTCGGGGCGATGTCGGCTAAGCCGCCATGGTCACGCAGCGACACGTTGGTGCCGTGGCCGGGCAGCTTGCGTTTCTCGCCCTCCACCAAAATCACGGGCACGGGGTTTGTGGTGTGAGCCGTCCAGGGGCGACCATCTGGACCCTCCATCACTTCGGCATTGCCGTGGTCTGCGGTGATCAGCAGCGTGCCTCCCATGCGGTTGGTGGCCTCCATCAGCTTTCCTACACAGGTGTCGACAGTGGTGATTGCTTCAGTGGTGGCTTTCATTTTGCCGGTGTGCCCCACCATGTCCGGATTGGCGTAATTGATTACCACCAACGAGTAAATGCCCTTTTTGATTGCGGCAATACAGCTTTCAGTGAGCTCGCCGGCGGACATTTCCGGGGATAGGTCGTAGGTAGCCACCCGGGGGGAGGGGACTAGGTGGCGATCTTCTCCAGGGAAAGCCTGCTCAATGCCCCCATTCATGAAATAGGTGACGTGAGGATATTTTTCGGTTTCAGCTGTGCGGAACTGGCGCAGCCCCGAGTTCGACACCACTTGGCCCAGTAAGCCATCGAGAGATTCGGGCGGAAAAGCCACCGCTACGGGCAAGCCCCTTTCGTATTGGGTGAAGGTGACCACATCCAGTTGGGCTTGGCGCTGCCGCGAGAAGTCGTCAAATTCCGGCAAAACCAGGGCGCGGATCAACTGGCGCACCCGGTCGGGCCGGAAGTTGAAACACACCAGAGCGTCTCCGCTCTTGATCAATCCCTCCGCCAATCGCAACGGCTCGAGGAATTCGTCGCCGATCTCTTGGGCGTAGGAGGCGTGGATGGCGTTGACCGGGCTGAGCTCGGATATCTCGCTTGGTTCGGTTAAGAGTCGATAGGCCTTTTCGGTGCGGTCCCAGCGGTTATCGCGATCCATGGCCCAGTAGCGGCCGCAGAGAGTGGCGATCCGCCCCACGCCGGCCCGACTGATCTGCTCTTGAACCTGGGTGACGAATCGGGGGGCACTGCTCGGGTCCGTGTCCCGGCCATCGGTGATCACGTGGATGCAGACATCCTTGAGACCGCGGCTCGCGGCCCATTGCAACAAACCCCCTAGGTGGGTGATGTGACTGTGAACGCCCCCATCGGAGCACAGGCCGATCAGGTGCAGGCAGCCGCCCTTGAGAAGTAGGCGGTCGGCTAAGGAATTGAGCGCAGGGTTGGCGGCCAAGCTGCCGTCCTTGACAGCTTGGCTGATCCGCACCAGCTCCTGGCGAATGATTCGACCGGAGCCGATTGTGAGATGGCCCACCTCAGAATTGCCCATCTGATGATCTGGCAGGCCGACAGCGGCGCCGCTGGCCTCAATCAGGGTGTGGGGGTAGGCGTGCCAGAGGGCATCCATCACCGGGGTGCTGGCAGCACGTATGGCGTTGTGATCGGCTTCGTGGCTGTAACCCCAGCCATCCAAAATGGCGAGTACGACCGGGGCCACAGAGGATGAAGCCCTAGAGGCCGATGCTGGGCCTGGCACCAGGGTGGATTGCTGCTGGGAGGGAATAGTCGTCACCCGTCTCGCCTAGCGACGTTGAACCAACGCCTTCCAAAACCAACTTACAGTGCAAATGTGCTGCGATCCCAACTGCTTCCCTCGGGGTCAGCCTTTGGTCACACAGCCAACCAGCCCTAGCCGACTTGCCTGATTCCCTAATGCATCGGCTCGAACTGCTCTCGGCCCTAGATTTGGGCCGCACCCTTGACCGGCTTGCCTCCCAGGTGTTGGAAGGAGTCGCCGACAGCCGCTCCTTGGTGCTCCTTGGCATACCCACCCGTGGAGTGGCGTTGGCTGAGGTTTTGGCCTCCCGCTTGGCAGTCTTAGCCGGCCATCCGATCGACCAAGGCAGTGTCGATCCCACCTTTCATCGAGATGACCTGGAGCGAGTCGGCACCCGTTTGGGCCAGCCCACCGATTTGCCCGTGGCTCTGGATGGGCGCCAGGTGGTGTTGGTGGATGACGTGATCTTTACGGGGCGCACTGTGCGGGCGGCACTTGAAGCCTTGCAAGCCTGGGGGCGGCCCAAGCGGGTCAGCTTGCTGGCCATGGTGGATCGCGGTCACCGGGAGCTGCCGATCCAGCCTGATTTCTGTGGAAAGCTAGTGCCCACCAGTCGCCAAGAATCAATCCAGCTGTGCCTGCAGGAGATCGATGGCGAGGAGGGGGTGTTCCTGCTGCGGCCGGAGCTCTAGCGAGAGTCAGGCAAGCGATCAGGCGGGAGCCAGCTCATCTGAGCGGAAATGGGCCCGAAATTTGCCGAAGGCAACCACCACCGGCAAGGTTGGGCTGATCACCCGGCCCTTCCACTCGTTGAGCACGGTGACCACCTCACCCTGTTGCCCTTTGAGATCGAAGGCGATCCCGCGGTGCTGGGGGTGGTGGTAGACGACCACGCTTTGGGAGACCTGAACCTGATCACCTGCCTGCATGGCTCCAGAGCTTCATCGCGGGGCCAATCTTGTCACGCGCCAATCACCGCTTGCTGGATCGGCGCTGACAGGCCGTCTCCGGCCCGGCCTCAACAACCTGTCCACCTAAGGCCCGACAGGCCTCCTGGAACGCAGACCACTCGTCCATACCCTGGGAGATCCGTTGGCGCACCTGGGCATCGAGTTGGGCGGCGGGCACGGTGTGGGGCAGCTGGCCATGGGCGTCGTGTTCGCGCTCCTGCACTGACAAGCCTTCGATGCCCTTCTGCACCTTGGCTTGTAGGCCGCGGCTCTGGGTTTTCCACCAGGGATGGTCGATGCGGGTGAGGGCTTCGAGGGCCTCCCACCAGCGTTTTTGCTCTGTGAGGCCCTTGGCCCGCTCCAGCTGCAGCCGGTTGCGAGTCCAGTTTTCACTGAGTTTGTCGCCCAGGCTGTCGCCGTCGGCCCGGTGGTCATCGCCCATCACAGCCAGGATCTTCAGGGCTGCAGGTAGGTCGCCCTCCTGGAAGCGGGTCATGGCGCGCTGCTGCAGGTTTTGCTGCCACACCAGCAGCCGCTGGCGGTCGGCTTCGCTGCCGGCAAAGGAGTTCACCAGTTGCAATTGCAACTGCAGAGCCTCGCCCCAGCGCTCCTGCTGCCAGAGCTGGGCCGCTTTGCGGCGCCGGCAGCTGCCTTGTTCGGCAGGGGCCTGCCCCCCCAGCCAGCGCAGGGCTTCGAGCTGTTCGCTGTAGCGCAGGCAGGCTTCTAAGTCGCCGCTCCTTGCCGCCTGCTCCAACCGTTGCGGCAGCTGCTGCTCCCACCAGTAGGTCGCCCCAATGCCGCAGGCCACAAGACCCAGGGTGAGACCCAGCCAGAAACGGGGCAGCCTGTGGCGGCGTAGGGCCAAGGCAAATACGGAAATATGAAACTTAGTTTTATGGACGCTGCGGCCGAGATGCCGTCAGCGGAGGGCAGCGCTTGCGGCGTCCACTTGACTTTGCCTCTAACTCTCAGCGCACCGGGCCCAGAAGTTGGGGGGCGCTGAGGCGACCACTGCGTAGGTCCGTGACCTCCAGCACCAGCTGGCCCTGGTCGTTGACAGAAAAAGACAACCGCAGACAGTCCTCGCCAGGCTGTCCCGGCACGTCCAGGGCAAGGTCTGGGGGTTGCTCGCTCCAGGGCATCACTCGGGCTTGCCCCGCTGGTCGCGGACGCAGCACCGGTAGCCCGGCCTCAAACACCACCTCGCTGCGTCTTTCGTTGTCTGGTTCTCCCAGCACCAGCTCCAGGCTTCGCTGGTTGGGGCTGCTGCAGGCGAGCACGATTTCCAGCGGCCGCTCACTCGGCCAGGTTTGTCCCGCCACAAACAGCGGTTGCCAGTGATGGCGGCTGGAGCGCTGATCCCAGCAGCGCAGGCAAATTCCGTAGCGCAAAACATCCCGCACCCGCACCCCGGGGGTGAGGGCCAGGGCCCCCAGGGCTACGGCTTCCACCGGCCGGCTTTCCTGCAGGGGAATGCCGCCGCAGCGCTCCTGCAGCCATTGGTGGATCAGGGGCATGCGGCTGCTGCCACCAACCGGCAGCAGGGCGGTGATCTGGTTTGGGGCCAGGCCATCGCGTCGGGCTCCCGCCAACACGACCTCCAGCAGATCATCGAGTTGGGCCAGCAAGCCCCGCTCCACCAACAAGGCGTTTAGGCCGCTGCGACTCAGCCGCAGAGGTTGGGGAGGCAGGCCTGCAGGACTCCAGAACACCAGGGCCTCTTCGGCGCTGCTGAGCTGGCATTTGAGCGATTCAGCTGCCTCCAGCAGGGCCCCATCAAGGGGGGCTCCGGGACAAAGGTGGGCTGCGATCCAGCGATCTATATCCCGGCCTCCCAGGGCCACCCCTGCCTTGCCTATCACCCGGGCACAGCGCAGGGCCTGGCGACTTGAACTCAGATCCCGGCCGGCGAAGCGCAGCAGCTGGGCCATGGGCGCCGGGCGTCCTTCGCCACCCTCTAGGGCCACCAGGGATAGGTCGATGGTGCCGCCTCCCAGGTCCACCACCAGCACCGTGCTGCCAGCAGGCAACCCCGCACCGATGGCTGCGGCGGTGGGTTCGTCCACCAGGGCCAGCTCAGGCACCTCTAGCTCGCTGCATACCTCCTGCAGCCATTGGCGGTAGCGGGGGTAGCTGTCAATAGGAGCGGTCAGCACCAGCCGCTCGGGCGCAAGCCCTGGCGGCAGGGCGGCCCAGAGCTGCCTCAGCAGCAAGGCTCCGGCCTGTTCTGGCCGCAGTGGCAAGGCTGGGGGTGGTTCGGGCGCCGGGCAGGGGAGCGCGCCGATTTGTCGTTTGAAGTCCCGATGCAACTGGGGGCAATCGCTGTGGGCCAGGCCCGCCTCCAATACCTGGCGACCGATCAGGGGCCGTGGCATTGCTGGATCGCTGAGCCATAGCAGGGTTGGCACCGCAACCGGCTCGCTGGTGCTGTACGGCGGCAGGGCCAGCAGCTTGGCCGCGGTGTCTGGCCCCTGGTAGGCCACCACCGTGGTGCTGCTGCCTAGATCAATCGCCAGCGTGCCCCGCATTACACCCTTCTAAACGGGGAGTTGCCGTTGTTGACCTAGGTTGAGGTGATTGCAAGGTTGCCCATGCAGAGCGGTATTGATGTCAACCACAAGGAACTGGCCCAGCGGGCCGAGAGCCTGATCCGCCACACCAGCAACCGTTACCTCACCACGGTGAAGATTGCTTTTAGGGCTAAGCAGCGTCGTTTCGATGATTTCGATGGCCTGCTTGACGATTCGATGATCAAACCCGTGCAGCGGGCCATCATCGAAATGAGCGATGAGCAGGACCAGCCCGATTTGCTGCCCGGCTGATTCGGCGGATGCGTGTTCAAGAAGGTGAGGGGTGGAGGTGGCTGGAGGATTCAGCCCGCCACCCCTTTTCTTTTTTGATTGGTGGCCAGGGCTGGGCCTCTGAGCTCACAGCGGAGGAGGCCCGGGGGCTGGGTCAGGCTCTGGTGCAGTTGGTGCAAGAGCACCATGATCTGGCCAGTCAGTTGATGGCTGAAGAGTCGATCAGCATTGAACTCGAGCGCGGCCCTTTGTGGATTGCCTTGGAAGGCGACCGCAACGCCTGGTCGCTGCGGTTTGTGCTCACGCCTGGGGCTGATTGCCGTGCCGTTGAGGGCAGCTGGCTACCCGGGCCTAGCGCGGCTTTGGTGGCGGCCCTGGCACAGGGGGCTGGCGGCTAGCTGGGGCATGTGGGCAAGCCAGCACGGTTGCAGCTGAGACCCAGCGGCAGTTGAAGCTGTTTAGCACTGCTGATCATTGCCGTATTCCCGCCCAGCCCCCAGATCACTCTTAGTTTTGCTCAGTTTTTCCCCAGGTCAGTTGTTCAGATGGGGCTTGCCCACTAGGGCCTGGGGAGAAGCTCGCTGCCAGAGCCTTTCCCCTTGACAGCGCTGGCTCCAGCCTCACCGCTTGGCCCAAAGGCGAGGGGGCCATGGCAAATGCTCTGGCAGAGCTGGGTTCTTAGCTTTGGAGGCTGGCCAGGGCAGCTTCGCCAGGCCATTTGACGGCCCCGCCCCGATGTGGAGAACTGGTGCCACACAAGGCCGTTATCTCTCATGGATCTGCAGACTCCCGTCCGAGCTCAAGCTCCCGTGGAGGGGGAAGGCTTAACGGTGAGCTTTCGCGCAGAGGTGCCTGAGGCCTTACTGGCCTCGATGCGTGGCTTTATCGAGCAGCACCCCAATTGGGATCAATACCGGTTGTTTCAAGCTGCCCTGGCTGGTTTCCTGGTGCAGAACGGCCTTGGCGACCGGGAAGTCACCCGCTGCTACCTGGCAAATCTCTTTCCCGCCCAGGCGAGCTTCAGGCAGCAGTGAGCTGGCCCCGGTCCTCCTGGCCGAAGAGTTGCTGGTAGGCGGCCGTGAGGGTGCAGGCCGCCACTGGTAACGCCACCACCAGCCCGATGAGCAGCACCAGGAAGCCGGCCAGCACCATGGCCAGCAGCACCAGGGTTAGGCCAAGGGCTTGGAGCCAGTGGGGATCGGTGGCGGCCCGACCGCTGCGAAAGGCTGCCAGGGGGGTAAGCCCTCCGATTAGGGCTAGCGGCAGGCTCAGAATTTGATCGGCGCTCAAATAAATAACGGCAGCCAAACCCGCCACCAGCGGTAGGGGGGCTAACAGAGGTTGAATCATCGTGAGCAGCCAGGAGCTCGCCTGGGCCAGGCGCACTATCAGTGCCAGCACCACCAGGATCAGCACCACGGTTCCAAAGCAGCGCAACATCGCTCTGCCATCGACCCGGATCAGTGCTCCCAGCCTGGGTCGCCTCTGATTGAGAGCTAGTTGGGCCCCCCGCATCAACCCCACCACCAGCCAAAGCCCGGTAAGGGCATAGATGATCCAGGCCGCCGCCGCCAGGGTTATAGCGACGGGGTCGGGCTTGCCCAGCAGCGACAGCACCAGGCTGCTTTCGTAGCGATAAAGCAGCTGGGCAGCCAAATTGGCGCCGCCGCTCAGCAGGGTGAACCCCATCAGCACCCAGGGGCAGTGGCTGAAGGCAGCCCAGCCCCGCTCGACGGCGCTGCGGATGGCTAGGGGGGGCTTGGGGCTGATCCGGGCCAGTTGGCTCATGGTGACTCAAGCAGCTCCAGCAGTCGCTTGGCACTGCTGGGCTCAACCGGCAGGATCGAAAGACGGTTGCCCCGCTTCACCACCCCCAGCTGCTCTGGGCTGAAGTTTTCCCGTAAGGCATCCAGGCTGAGCAGCTGGTGGAAGTGGCGTAAGTAGCGCAGCCGGCAACAGTCCCAGCGGGGCTTTTGCCGGCTTGCGGCGGGATCGAAATATTTGGAGTTGGGATCAAATTGGCTGGGGTCGACAATCTGGGTTTCAACCACCTCCATCAAGCCCACGATGCCTGGTGGTTTGGTGTTGGAGTGGTAGAAAAAAGCCCGATCGCCAATTTGCATGCTCCGCATAAAGTTGCGGGCCTGGTAGTTGCGAATGCCGTCCCATAGGGTGCTGCCCTCCCGCTGCAGATGGTCAATCCCATAGACATCGGGCTCGCTTTTCATCAACCAATAGGCCATGGCCCGTTGCGGTCGCCTGGTGCGCGAATGTTAGGAGCTAGATAGCTGAACGCCCTTACAGCGACATCACCAGCTCGCGGAAATGATCACCACGGGCCTCAAAATCGTTGTATTGGTCAAAGCTGGCGCAGGCAGGGGAAAGCAGTACCGCTAGGCAGCGATGGCTGCGGGCTAACTGGTCGGCTAGGGGCACGGCTTCAGCCAGATTGTCGCAGCAGTGCACAACTCCGCTAAAGCCTGCCTGGCTAAGTAGTTGATCAAACTCAGCCTGGGCAGCTCCGTAGAGCACCACCGCTGCGGCTTTCTGTTGCAAGGCTGCCAGCCAGCTATTGGGATTTCCCTGCTTTGATTCACCACCGGCTAGCACTACTAGCGGACCGTCCAGGGCATGCAGCGCCACCTCGGCGGCGTCGTAGTTGGTGGCCTTGCTGTCGTTGTAGAAGCTGATGCCTTGCTGCTCGCGGATGAGCTCAAGCCGGTGGGGCACGCCGGTAAAGGAGCGGAAGGCTTGCTCCATCTGGGCGCCGCTCAAGCCGGCTTCGAGCCCGGCCGCAGCGGCCAGCAGCATGTTTTGGCGGTTGTGGGCGCCGGGCATGGCTAGGCAATCCGCAGCCATTAAAAGTTTGCCGGGGCCGGTCTCGCCGGGCTGGGGGGCTTGCCATACCTGGCCAGCTTCGATCCAGAGACTGGGCTGGATCGTGGGTGGGAGGTCCTCCCGGCTGCCGGCGGTGACCCAGATGGCCCGCTGCAAGCCGGCGGCATGGGCGCGAAGGTCGGCGTCATCGGCATTGAGTATGGGCGACGTGGAACGCTCCAACAGGCTGTGTTTGATGGCCCTGTAGGCCTCGATAGTGCCGTGGCGCTCGAGATGGTCGGGGGTCAAGGTGGTCCAAATTCCCACCCGTGGAGCTACTTGAGGGGCCGATTCGATCTGATAGCTGCTGAGCTCCATCACCAGCCAGTTGGGTTGGGGATCGCCGCGCTCCAGTCGCTCCAGCACCAGCTCGGCCCCAGAGAAGCCAACGTTGCCGCCCATGGGGGCATCGAGCCCAGCGTGCTGAAGCAGGTGGCTCACCAGGTGGGTAACGGTGGTTTTGCCATTGGTGCCGGTGATGCCGATCCAGGGCACGTCGCCACTGGCTTGGAAAGCCAGCTCCATTTCGCCTTTGGTGCTTACTCCTGAGTTGCGCAGCTCCACCAGGGTGGGATGGTCCCAGCGGATTCCTGGACTCACCACCACGGTTGCGGTAGTAGGGCCAAGGGCGGCAAAGGCGTCGCCGTGGAGGGGCACGCCAAGCTGCACATCAATGCCTGCCTGGCGCAACTCGCTCGCTTTGGTTTCAAGTGCTGGGCTGGATTGGCTCTCAATCACCAGCACCGCATGGCCGAGATGGTTAAGCAGCCGAGCAGCACCAATCCCTGAACGAGCAAGTCCAACAACAACGGTCAATTCCCTTGTTGCATCTGCCATCTCGAAACTTAGGGCTAATACTGAACTTTTAAAATGGGCGATACTGGATTCGAACCAGTGACTCCTACCGTGTCAAGGTAGTGCTCTACCTCTGAGCTAATCGCCCCAGAAGCTTTGCCAGGTTACAGGTAGGCCTGATTCAGGTAATCACTCAGCAGCGCACCAGCTCGATTCGCCAGCGCTCCCGCTTGGTTGCTGTGACCGTCTCAAGCTGCAGTTCGCCCCGGCCCTCCAGCTGAACCCGGTCTCCCACCGTCAGCGGCCGGCTGGGACTGCTGACTGGCTGCCAGTTGAGTCTCACTCTGCCTTGGCGGATCAGCTCAGCCATGCGGTTGCGAGATAAGCCGAATCCGGCAGAGGCCACCGCATCGAGGCGCAGGGAGGCTTCCACGGTTTGAAAGCGGCGGGGCAGGCGCGGCGCCGGAAGTTGCAACTCATGCAGGGGGCGGGCTTCCAGGGCCACCTCCACCGTGCGCACCACAGCGGTGCGGCCATCAAGGGCAGCAGCTTGAGCAGCCGTGAGAATTGCCTGGGCACCCCGGTCGCCTCGCAGCCAGAGATCGCCCAGCTCTCCCTCCGCAGCGCCGAGGGCTAGCAGGCCCGAGCGGAAGTCTTGTCGCTCAGCCGGGTCAAATAGGAAATTGCCGCCCAGCTCCAGGCCCATCAGGCCGGCGGCAACTTCATCGGCATCAATGGCTGCGTCGTAGCGCTGCAAAAGCAGACGCTGGCGTTCAGCTCCTGGGTAGCCCCCCCGGCTGGCCATCTCCAGCTCGGCCAGCCCTGCCAGGTGCTCTTGGGCCTGCTCAAGCAACGCCCCATCAAGAAAGGGGGTCCATACCGGCTCCCAGGTCCGCAGGGCCAGTTCTGCGGCAGCGATCACGGCTTCAAGGTCCCTAGCCATCGCCCAGTCGCACCACCGCCAGGGGTTTGGCCTGCTGCAGGGAAATCCAGGGCATATCGACGCCGTTAGCTGTTTCGGCCAGCAGCAGCCAGTTGCCTTCTTCCACCCGGTTGCGCAGGCTGCGGATGCGGTCGTCCTCTTCGGAGCGCACGCTCGCGGCGGCTGCAAAGCTGCCCATCCAGCCTGAACCCATGCCGAGCAGGGCGCCGATCAGGTGCTGGCTCCAGGCACCCGCAAAGGCGAAGGTGTCCAGATCGGTGATGTAGGTGAAGGTGAGGCCAGCCAAAAAGCCAAAGGGAATTAGCCAGCGAGCCATGCCCTGCTGGCGGGCCCGCCGTGCCACCGCAGGGTTTAGCCGGGCCACCTCGGCCATGGCCTGCTCTCCCTCGCCGATGGCCTCCAACTGCAGCAGCGGCGGCTGCAGCTCGGCCAGTCGATCCCGAAGCTGATGCAACCTTTTGCGGTCGTTCAGAACTACCACCACACTTGTGCCCACGCTGCGCCCTGCTCAGTGTTGTTGGGGCGATTCTCGCCGCTCACTACACTGCACGGCCGGCTCTCCGCTTCGCACCGCCGGGCATGACAAAGGTTCTCGTTTCGGATCCCATCGACCAGGCGGGGATCGACATCCTGTCCCAGGTGGCTCAGGTTGATGTACGCACTGGCCTGCCCCCCGAGGAGCTCAAGGCGATCATCGGCGACTACGACGCCCTGATGATTCGCTCAGGCACCACGGTGACTGCCGAAATCATCGAAGCGGCCGACAAGCTGCGGATCATTGGCCGAGCCGGCGTCGGCGTCGACAACGTCGATGTGCCGGCGGCCACCAAGCGCGGTGTGCTTGTGGTGAACTCGCCGGAGGGCAACACCATCGCCGCCGCTGAGCAGGCCTTAGCCCTGATGCTGGCCCTGTCGCGCCACGTGCCCCACGCCCATGCCAGCACCATGGCCGGCGGCTGGGATCGCAAGAAATACGTTGGCAACGAGCTCTACAAGAAAAAGCTGGGCGTGGTGGGTCTCGGCAAGATCGGCTCCCACGTGGCCCGGGTGGCCAAGGCGATGGGCATGGACGTGATGGCCTACGACCCCTACGTATCTGCCGAGCGGGCCCAGCAAATGCAGGTCCGACTGCTGCCCCTGCCCGCCCTGTTTGCCGAAGCTGACTTCGTCAGCCTGCACCTGCCCCGCACCCCAGACACCGAGAACCTGGTGAACGCGGAGCTGCTCAAGACAATGAAATCGACGGCGCGGATCGTTAACTGCGCCCGCGGCGGCATCATTGACGAAGCGGCCCTCGCTGAGGCGGTTGAGAACGGCACCATCGGCGGCGCGGCCCTTGATGTTTACGCCAAAGAGCCCCTAGAGGCAGGTTCGCCCTTGCGGCAGGTGAAGGAGCGCCTAATCCTCACGCCCCATTTGGGTGCCTCCACCGAAGAAGCCCAGGAAAACGTTGCGATCGATGTGGCCGAGCAGATCCGCGACGTACTGCTTGGCTTGCCTGCCCGCAGCGCCGTGAATATCCCTGGCCTCAATGCCGAGGTGATGGAGCAGCTCAAGCCCCACCTGCAATTGGCCGAAACCCTGGGTCAGCTGCTGAGCCAGCTGGCTGGTGGCCCGATCAGTGAGCTTGAGGTGAGACTCCAGGGCGACTTCGCCGCCCACCCGGCCCAGCCCCTGGTGGTGGCGGCCCTCAAGGGTCTGCTTTCCACCGCCCTGGGCGACAGCATCAACTACGTGAACGCCAGCTTGGAGGCCAAGGAGCGAGGCATCCACGTGCTTGAAGTCAAGGATGACGCCAGTCGCGATTTCGCCGGTGGTTCGCTGCAGCTCAGCTGCCGCAATTCCCAGGCCAGCCACAGCGTTACCGGAGCGGTGTTCGCCGAAGGCGAGCTGCGCATCACCACCATCGATGAATTTCCGGTGAACGTGGCTCCAAGCCGCCACATGCTGTTCACTCGCCACCGGGACATGCCCGGGATCATCGGCCAGTTGGGCTCCCTGTTGGGCGAGCACAACGTCAACATTGCCTCGATGCAGGTGGGCCGCCGCATCGTGCGTGGTGACGCCGTGATGGTGCTCAGCCTCGATGACCCCATCCCCCCCAGCCTGCTGGTCTCGGTGCACGCCATCAACGGCATTCAGGAAGCCCACCCGGTAACCCTTTGATGGCTGCTGCTCCGGGCTGGTGGCGACTGGAGCTGGCCTCCCTGCCGGAGCTGGAGGAATCCCTGCTCTGGAAGCTCGCTGACCTGGGCATACCTCGGGTTGCGGTTCAGCACCGCCCCGAAACCCCCAGCCAGCGTCAGCTGATTGCCTGGTTGCCGGCGATCGATTGGCCTGAGCCGGAGCGGCAGCAGCTGGCTCTGGCTCTGGCGCCACTGGCCGAGCCCTTCGGCTTGGCCCTGCCCCCGCTGCTGTGGAGTCAGCAGGCCGATGAAGACTGGAGCCTCAGCTGGAAGCAGCACTGGCAGGCCGATCCTGTGGGCAAGGGGCTGCTGATCCTGCCTGCGTGGCTGCCCTGTCCGCCCGAGCATGCCGAGCGGAAGCTAATTGCCATGGATCCGGGCAGTGCCTTCGGCACCGGCAGCCATCCCACCACCAGGCTGTGCCTGGAGGCCTTGGAGCTGCTGGCCGCCATGACGCCAGAGGGGCTGGCTGGCCTGCGGGTGGCCGACCTCGGCTGCGGTAGCGGCGTGCTGGGCCTGGCTGCCCTGCGGCTGGGCGCGGCCTCGGTAGCGGCTGTCGATACCGATTCGCTGGCAGTGCGAGCCACCACCGACAATGCCGCCCTCAACGGGCTCACGCCTCAAGTGCGGGTGCAACTGGGCTCGGTAGAAGCCCTGGCTGAGCTGCTCGAGGGGCAGCCGGCCGACCTTTTGCTCTGCAACATCCTTGCTCCGGTGATTCAGGCCCTTTGTCCAGCCTTCAACACCGTGTTGGCTGCCAATGGCGTGGGTCTGCTCAGTGGCTTGCTCGTTGACCAGGCTCCGGCGTTGCAGCTGGCCCTGCGGGACGAGGGCTGGCAGGCCGAACTCACGGCCGAACAAAGCCAGTGGGGCCTGATGACGATCCGGCGTGTCGCATAAGGCACGCTGATCTGTGCCTTCAATTTGATTGGCCTTCCAGCGTTCTGGCCGCCAAATCGACAGTTAGGGCGTCCGGCGGATGTATGAAGGGCGAGTCCTACAGGCCCGGCTTCCGGGTGCCTGTGAGCCCCATTCTTTTTCATGGCTTCCTACAAGGTCACCCTCATCAGCGAGAGCGAAGGCCTCAACAAGACCATCGAGGTTCCTGATGACCAGTACATCCTCGACGCTGCTGAAGAGCAGGGCGTTGATCTGCCCTACTCCTGCCGCGCCGGCGCTTGCTCCACCTGCGCAGGCAAGCTGACCTCTGGCACCGTCGACCAAAGCGACCAGAGCTTCCTCGATGACGACCAGATCGAAGCTGGTTTTGTGCTCACCTGCGTGGCCTACCCCACCAGCGACTGCACCATCAAGACCCACGCCGAAGAAGAGCTCTATTGAGCCCCAGATCAGCCTGCGCAGGCTCGGCAAATCCCGGACCTGCGCTTGAGCAATCTGAACTTCTCTGCCACCCTTAGGGGTGGCTTTTTGCTGTCATTCCCGAGCCGCAGTTCTGTGTCAGCCCAGGCACCCCCCTCCCGGGGCAACGTCGCAGCCCTGCTGGAGCCAGGGAGCGAGCACACCAGCCCCGGCGGCCACTACAGCTATCGGGTGCTGGGCCCCTGCTGCCGCCTGTTTGATCGCGAGGAGTTGCCCTGGCCCTGCTGTCGGTTGGCCTGGCATAGCAAGGAGCCAAGCTGGCGGCGCATCGGCCGGCGCTTTGTGCCTGATCTGGCCTCCCGCCGCTGCCCGTCCTATGCCGTTGAGCTGCTGCAGCCCGGCGCCCGCCCCACCCGCACGGTTATCACCCTGTTCCCGATGCGGCTTGAATCCCAGTTGCAGGAGTGGTGGTACAGCAAGCAGCCCACCTCCCTAGACCTGGCCAACTGCAAGCCACCGCCTTTTACGGCCAATAAAAAAGCCGGTGCTGTTGCACCGGCTGAACAAGGGGATTGAGGCTAAAAGTTGATCTGGTATTAAAAGTTGATCTGAGGCTAGAAGTAGATCTTGCCGCCGCCCCACTGGATGCCCTGAACCTTGGGGGACACCAGGATGTAGCCAGCCATCAGGCGCAGGTCGTCGTCGTCGAGGTCGCGCATTTTCACGAAGATGTCGCTGCTGCGCATGCTGGGGTGCACGTCAGCAATGCTGTATTCCCCGTCGTAGGAGGTGGGGTCCTTCATGTAGTCCACTAGGGCCTCAACGCTGTCCCGCGACGGCGTCGCCAAGGCCAGAGTCTCAGGGTCGAGGCCCACGTTCTGATTGGTTTTGGTGATGCCACCGGCGTGGCACTCGCCGCAGCTGCTGTTGAACACCTTGCGACCGGCCTTGATCTCCTGCTCGCTGAAGGTCACCAGGGTGCCGTCTGGCGTGGCGGGCACGGTGAGCTGCTCTGTGGTCCAGGCGGCTGCCAGAGCCGGGCTGCCGAAGCCCATGAACAGCAGCAGGGCCAGCATGGTTCGAGCAAGAACGCGAACCGCCTTGCGGAGGGCAGCCGAGGGGAAGGAGGAGGCCATTGGAAAAAGCCGGCGGGTAGGCGGTAAAGACCGCATCGGAGACCTTGTATCACGGGGAAAGGGCCCTCCGCAGCCGATTAACGCGAACTGTTGCAGGGCTAGGCCGTGGCTGGTTCGGATGGGGTGATGTCGATGCTGAGGAAATCCTTGGCCACCAGGGTGTTGGCAAAGATGGATTGGGCTTCCGCTACCAGGTCGTCGGGGGTCATCGGATTGCCTGGCATGTAGCGAGGGCTCAGGTGGGTGAGCACCAGTTGCTTGACGCCGGCCTCCAGGGCGGTTTGGGCCGCCATCGTGCTGGTGGAGTGCTGGCGCTGGTAGGCAAGCTCCGCTTCGGCGTGGGAAAAGGTGGATTCGTGGATCAGTAGGTCAGCGCCGCGGGCCAGCTCCACCGCCGCTTCGCAGAACACGGTGTCGGTGCAATAAACAACGCTGGCCCCCGGGCGATCGGGGCCGCAAAGGCTGGCGCCATTGATGATCCGGCCGTCTTCAAGGCTGATGTCGCGCCCAGCCTTGAGCTCGGCGTAGATCGGCCCTGGCGGGATGCCGAGGGCCTTGGCTCGCTCCACGTCGAAGCGGCCAGCCCGCGGCTTCTGATCGACCCGGTAGGCGTAGGCAGGCACCCGGTGGGTCAGCGGCGTGCAGCGCACCGTGAGGTCGTCGTCATCGAGGAGCAGGGCACCGCTCTCGGCAGCGGATCGCACCCGGTGGGTGCGAAGGGGGTAGCTGATCCGGGTGGAGGAGGTGCGCAGCACCCCTTCGAGGTAGTCGCGCAGGGGATCGGGGCCGTAGAGGTCGATGCCCGTGCAGGTGCCCGCCAGGCCGAGGCTGGCCAGCAGGCCGGGCAGGCCAAATACATGGTCGCCGTGCATGTGGGTGACGAAAATCCGCCGCAGCTGGCTCACCCGCAGGTCGCTGCGCAGAAACTGGTGCTGGGTGCCCTCGCCGCAGTCGAACAACCACAGCTCGCTGCGCTGGGGCAGACGCAGCGCCACGGCCGAGACATTGCGGCCCCGGGTGGGCACACCGGAGCTGGTGCCTAAAAAGGTGACCTGCACGGTCGTGCTGCCTCTGGCGCATGTTGCCACGCCGGGCACAATGGGCCCCCTGAGTCGGGAGAAGCAGCCTCCGTGCCCGTATTGCGCTTTCCCCTGGTGTCTTTGCTGGCAAGCGCCCTGGTGCTGACCGGTGCTGCTCCGGGACAGCTGCGGGCCCAGCAGGCCAACCCGCAGGTGCGGGTGCTGTTGCTCGAAACGGTCAAGCTCACGCTGGCGGCGCCTCAGCAGCCCTTGGTGTTGCGGGCCGGTAGCCAGCGCTGGTCGCTGGCGCCGCTCGAGCCGGTGGTGTTGCAGCTGGCTGCCGGCAGCCTTGTGCTGGAACGCGCCGCCGGCGTGGAGCGACTGCCTGCAGTTAGAGAGCTCTGGCTGGAGCCGGCAGCCCAGTCCGCTGGCCCCCCGTTGGATTTGCAGTTCAGCCCCCAGGAAGGCGCCGATTTTCAGCTACAGCAGCGGGGCTATCGCGGCCGACTGCAGGTGCTTGTGGGTAGCTCATCCCTACAGGCCGTGAACCATTTGCCCCTCGAGGCCTACCTTCCCAGCGTGGTGGCTAGCGAGATGCCGGCGAGCTGGCCCCAGGCGGCCTTGCGCGCTCAGGCGGTGGCCGCCCGCACCTATGCCCTGCGCCAGCGCAAGCCAGCTGCCGCTTTTGACGTGAGCGCCACCGTTTCCAGCCAGGTTTACAAGGGTGTTGAGGCGGAAACCCCTTCAACCCGTCAGGCGGTGGTTAGCACCCGCGGCCAGGTGTTGATGTTTGGTCCCAGCTTGGCCAACGCGGTTTTTCACAGCAGCGCCGGTGGCAGCACCGAAAACAGCGGTGATCTCTGGAGCCAGCAGCTTCCCTACCTGGTGAGCGTGCCCGATTTTGATCAGCACAGCCCGGTGCACGCCTGGCAGTTGCGCCTGGAGCCTGAGCAGCTGCAGAAGGCGTTTGGCGAGATCGGCGGTGCCCAGCGCATCGATGTGCTCGCCACCACCGGCTCCGGTCGGGTGCGCCAGGCGCGGGTGACTGGCCCTGCCGGCACCCTGGTGCTCACCGGCGCCCAGCTGCGCAGCCGCCTGGGGCTCAAGAGCACCATGGTGCGCTTTGAGGTGCTGGCCCCACAGCTGGCGGCCCTGCCGGCCTTGCCGCCGCTGATGCCGCGGGCTGCCGACCAGAGTGGGCTAGCCGAGCCTGCCATCAGCCCGGATCAGGTGCCCGTGCAACTGCCGCCGCCTTCGCTGCTGGCGATCGGCCGGGGCTTCGGCCATGGTGTGGGTATGAGCCAGTGGGGCGCCCACGGCATGGCCAACCGGGGCCAGAGCTACGAGCAGATCCTGCATCACTACTACCGCGGAACGGAGTTGCGCCCCTACGTCAGCCCCTGAAGTTGGAGTTGCGCTCCCTCGTTGATGGGCCGGCCGTGGCTGCTGCGGTGGCGTCCCGCCTGCTGGAAGAGTGCCTGCAGCGGCCCCGGCTTCCCCTGGGACTGGCCACGGGCCGCACCATGGAGCCTGTCTACGCGGCCTTAGCCCAGCAGCTTGAGCAGCTCAGTGGGGCGCAACAGCAGGCGATCCGCCAGGGCTGGCTGAGCTTCAACCTGGATGAATATGTGGGCTTGGCGGCCACCGATACCCGTTCCTTTGCGGCCTTCATGGCTGCCCGGCTGCAGCGCACCTTGGGGTTGCAGCCTGAGCAGGTGCTGCTGCCCGATGGCCTGGCGGCCGATCCCCAGGCTGAGGCCAGGCGCTACGGGTCCGCCCTCGCGGTTGCTGGTGGTGTGGGGCTGCAGCTGCTTGGTTTGGGCTTAAACGGCCATGTGGGCTTCAACGAGCCCCCCTGCGGAGCTCAAGCCCCCTGCCGCTGCCTGACCCTCAGCGCCGCCACCCGGACCCAGAACGCTGGTGCCTTTGGCGGCGATCCCGAGGCGGTGCCGGCCCAGGCGATCACGCTTGGATTGGCGGAGATCCTGGCGGCAGAGCGGATCCTGCTGGTGGTCACCGGGGCCAGCAAGGCGGCCATTTTGAAACGGGCTTTGCAGGAGCCCCCCTGCCCTGAGGTGCCAGCCAGCTGGCTGCAGCACCACCCCCGGCTGGAGGTAGTGGCGGATCGGGCGGCCCTAGGGACGTTCCTGCAGGGCAGGTAGCTGCCATTGCCCTGAAAGGGCCGACGGGCCTGGCCCATAGAGACGGCCCACGAAGAAGAAGGGCCCAGCAGGAGCCGGCAGCCAGTTGGAGACCTTGGCTGGGCCTGGGTTTTCATGCTGGAGATAGATCTCCAGGGAGCCATCTGCCCCCAGCTTCAGGCCCTCGGTGCGATCCCCGATCGAATAGCGGTTGATCGGATTGGCCACCAGCAATCGCTGGGGGAGTGAATACATCGTGATCGACCAGAACTCACTCACCGGCGGTAGCTGGCCGGCGGGGAAGCGCAGCACCCACTGGCGGCGGCCATCGAGCACCTTGCCGTCGGGGCCTTTCTGCTGAGTGGCGTAGAAGGCCTCGGAACTGCTGTTGCCGTAGATCCCCAGCATCGCCCCCATGGCCCGGTAGGTGAGGTAATCGCTCCCGAGTTCCTCGCGGGTGCCGAAGAAGCCCTTGGAACTGCTCTGGGCCAGGGCCTTGCTGCGCAGGTTGGTGGCGGCGGCGGCCACCCCGGCCTCGATGGCGCTGCGGGTGGCGGGAGTCAGTTGTTTGGGGTCAAAGGGCCGCCCCGGGCCGATGCCGATGCGGGCGAAGCGAGTCATCATCCCCTGCTCCGACGGCACGGTGGGCATGAACGGCAGCAGGGCGTTGAGGTAGCCGATGAAGCCGATTCCCTCGGCCTTTGCCGGATCCCAGGCGGGCCAGTTCACCGGCGGAGCGGGCTTGGGCGGCTTGGTCCCTTCGAAGCTCGAAAGGGGGATCAACTGGTATTTCGCCTGCAGCGCCTGAAGCGCTGGGATGTCCCCGGGCCCGTTGAGCTGGGTGCGGGTGAGGCTGCCTACGAAATCTGTCTCGGCGCGGAACACCTTGGTGATCCCCTTGGGCACGCTGCCCTGCCAACGGGGGCCGGCAAACAAATAGGTGCCGGCGCCGCGCCCCGTGGCCCGCACGCCGGTGTAGGCGAAGTTGTGGGTGTAGAGGTCGACCCACTGGTTTACGTAATAGCGGGGTGCCGGCACGGCTGGCAGCTTCAGCACGATCGGTTCAGCCCTTAGATCCAGCCAGGTCCAGGAATAGGGCGTGTCGTTGTTGGGGGTGACGATGTCGGTGTCGGCCGGGGTGGCGGAGCGGCTGTAATGACGGAATCGGTTGAAGCCGCCCACATAGCCCGGAAAGGCCTTGTTCTGAGTCTGGTTCCAGAAGGTCTGGTAGCCCTGCAGGGGGGCATAGGCGTAGAGCCAGGCCTCAGCGGCGATGGCCTTCGCTTCGGCGGGGGTGGGGGCTGGCGCCACAGAGGCGGCTAGGGCTGGTCCCGGCGCGGCGCTGGTCACTGCCATCAGGGCGAGGATCAGCCCCAGGCTTCTGGGCGGACGCTGGTTGCTGGTCTTCATGGCTGGATCGTCGTGATGTCGTTGAGTTGCCAGGTTTTGGCGAAATAGGGCTCGGTGGGGCCGTAGAAGCGGAAGTAGGCAAACCAGCCCTTGCCTGGAGTGGTCTGGATCCAGTTCTTGGCACCGGCAGGCCGGATTGGCCCGAAATCCACATCCACCGAGCCGTCGGCGTTGCTCGCCAGATCGGGCTTGCGGGAGCTGAGGTCGGCGGCGCCCTGGGGGGTGATCAGCGGGCCGCGGCTGAGGTTGTCGTAGAGGGTGATCGACCAGAACTGCTTCACCGGCGCATTGGCCGGCACGCGCATGCGATAGCTGCGGCTGCCGTCGAGCCATTGGCCCTTGGCATCTTTGGAGGCCTCCAGATACACCTGGCCGAAGCCCACCACCCGGCCCTGCATCCCCACCGACATTGCTATGGCCTCGTAGAACCAGGAGCTGCGTTCGTCGAACTGAACCCGCAGCTTGTCGGGGGATTCCTGATTCAGATCAAACAGGACGGCGTACTCCCAGTGCTTGCCGGGGTACACCGTGGCTCCAGGGGTGCGCTTGTCGTAGGCGATGGTGCGGGCCATCAGGTCACCCAGCTGGGCCCCCTCGCTGAGGATTCGTGCCTGCCGGGCATCGGGCTTGAAAGGCTGGCCCGGCGCAATGCCCAGGGGCGACAGCATCCCAAACATCATCCGATCGCGGGGGGCGACGGGCTCATTGGCGTAAAGATCACTGAGCAGCCGCCAGTAGGAGAGATCGGCGGGTTGGGCCGACTGCCAGGGGCGCCCGCCCACCTCGCTGTACCCGGTGGCCGCTGGGTTGGTGCGTTCGTTCCAGCCGTAGAGACGGTGCTGGCGCACGGTGGCCTCGGCCACGGCCTTGTCCGGCGCCAGGCCCCGGGTGCCGAACCACACCTGGTTGCTTGGGGAGCGGAAGATGCGGTAGCCCGGGGCCACCACCTCCGGCCCACCGGGGGGAAGGATCAGGTACTTGCCG
The DNA here is from genome assembly GCF_024346495.1 of Cyanobium sp. A1C-AMD. Classification (NCBI taxonomy): domain Bacteria; kingdom Bacillati; phylum Cyanobacteriota; class Cyanophyceae; order Synechococcales; family Prochlorococcaceae; genus Cyanobium; species Cyanobium sp. A1C-AMD. The sequence goes on from NZ_JAGQDB010000001.1 coordinate 93,401, forward strand.
CCGGCGCCCTTGTCGGGCCCGGTCTGGCCCAGGTCGGTGATCGGCTGCTGCCAGATGTCGAGCACGCCGCCGGCGGTGAGCCCGGCCGGCACCTCCACCACCAGCGGCCCCTGCTTGGCCAGATCCCAGAAGCTGAAGGCGTAGAGGGTAGTGATGTTGGGGGTGAGCATCCCCGCCTTGTCCTGCAGCGTGCGGTAGAGCAGCACATCGCCGTTGCGCACGCCCATGGTTTTCGCCTGGGCGTCGTAGAGGGCCTTGAAGCCCACCGCGGGCAGGGCCCACAGGTAGCCCTGGGTGGCCCGCTGCAGGTCGAGGGTGTCGTAGAGCTTGCGGGCGGTGGCGGCCGTGGGGTAGCCGTTCTCCAGTTGCAGGCGTCCCAAAGCCGGCGTGTCCACGCTGGTTTTGGCTGAGGCGGTGGGTGCGGCCTGGGCCAGGGACGGGCTGCTCAGGGGGGCCAGCAGGGCCAGGATTCCCAGGGATAGCGCTGCGGGGCGGACAGGGGGCATTAAGCGGGGTGCTAGGGGGGTCGCGTACTAATTATTAGTGAGGAACCTCGCCGCTGTTTGCCGCCGGGTCACACAAAGTCGTGTGGCGGCTGAACGATGCGCTAGTCACGATTGGGTGAGGATTTTTCATCGACCTTGTTTATGACAAACCATCCAGCTCCGCCCGCTTCCGGTGTTCGCAAGATTCCGGTTCGGACTGCTTACGGCACGTTTGAGGTTTGGACACTTCGCAGTGGTGCGAGTCCGAGCATCAAGTTGTTGCTGCTCCATGGCGGGCCTGGCTGCACCCACGAGTATTTCGAGGTGTTCGACAGTTTTCTGCCCCAGGCGGGAGTCGAGCTCTATTTCTACGATCAGTTGGGTTCGCATCACAGCAGCCAGCCTGATCACGCTGATCTCTGGGAGATCGAGCGATTTGTCGATGAGGTGGAGCAGGTGCGCCAAGCCCTGGCTCTCGATGGCAACAATTTTTTCTTGCTCGGTCACTCCTGGGGCGGGATTCTGGCGATTGAGTATGCGCTGCGCCACCAGCAGCATCTGAAGGGATTAATAATCTCTAACATGGTTTGGAGTGTGCCCGAGTATAATCGTTACGCTGAAGAAAATTTTCTACGTCAACTGCCGGCGGGCGTTCTGGCCGAGCTCCAAGCCATCGAAGCTGCCGAGGATTACGACAACCCACGCTACATGGAGTTGTTGATTCCGCACCACTACGAGCACCATGTGTTGCGCCGACCCTATGCGCAATGGCCCGATTCGGTTCTGCGTGCATTTGAGCACCTCAATCCGAAGGTCTACATCCCCATGCAGGGCCCCAGTGAGCTGGGCGCGCGTGGCAAGTTGGCCCAGTGGGATCGCAGGGCTGACCTATCACGGATTCAGGTTCCCACTCTCACCATTGGTGCCGCCCACGACACCATGAATCCCCAGCAGATGGCGGCTATGGCCAAGGCTCTGCCGCGGGGTTCCCATCTCCACTGCCCGAATGGAAGCCATATGGCGATGGTTGATGACCAGGTGGTTTATATCCAGGGTCTGATCGATTTTCTGCGGCGGGTTGATGCCCAAACGATTCGAGAGGATCCTTAAGTGGGTTAGCTACTCCCTAGCGCTGCTGCCTAGCGCCACTCCCTAGCGCAGCTGCTCTCAGCCCATCACCGCCGCCAGCAGCCCCTCGTCGGCCTCCAGGTTGCTGGTAACGCTGCGCCCATCTTCCAGGTCCTCGAGGGCATCAAGCATGCGCAGGCAGGCACGCAGAGTTTCGGCGTCGCTTAGGGGGCAGGCGGTCTGGGGAATCCAGCGGTGTTCCCAACCCACCACTACCCAGTCTTGGTGCCGCAGGCCGTCCTGCAGGGCTTCCAGGTCTGCGAAGTTGCCGAACACCTCCAGCCCCCCTTCCTCAAGAGGGCTGTAGCCGAGGGCGGCGGGTCCGCCCTGCTCCTCCAGGGCCAGCAACCCCTCCAGCAGAGTTTCTTCATCGATGGCTTGGCCATCCCCGGCGGCGAGCTGCACCACCGAGCGCTGCTCAAACAGGTAGCCCACACAGCCGGTCTCGCCCAGGTTGCCGCCATGCTTGCCGAAGGCCAGGCGCACCTCGGCGGCAGTGCGGTTGCGGTTGTCGGTGAAGGCCTCCACCAGCACCGCCACGCCACCGGGGCCGTAGCCCTCGTAGCGCACCGCCTCAAAGGTTTCGCCAGCGCCACCGCCTTGCCCTGAACCTTTGGCGATGGCTCGCTCGATGTTGGCGTTAGGCACACCTGCGGCTTTGGCCTTCTCGATGGCGGTGCGCAGCTGGAAGTTGCCGGCGGGGTCGGCCCCGCTTCGGGCCGCCACCATGATCTCCCTGCCAAGCCGGGTGAACACGGCGCCGCGTTTGGAATCCACCACGGCCTTGCTGCGTTTTATCTGGGCCCACTTGCTGTGGCCGGCCATCGGGGTGCGGGGGGAGAGGAGCGAGGGGCTAGCCGGTTGCGTTGAACACCAGCTTGGGCTGCAAGAGGCCGCCTTCACTGGTGCGAGCCATGCCGGCCAGGTTGCCATCCGGCCCCAGCACCGCCACGGGCTCTCCTTCCTCCAGCGACAGCCCATGGTCAAGGGCGCGGCCGCAGCGCCAGCCTTCAAGTTCCGCATCGAGCAGCTGCCGTTGGGGTAGGTGCCCCAGAGCTGCCAGCGGATTCAGCAGGTCGGGCAATGGCGCCTGATCGAGGGCTTCCAATGGCACGGCCTGTTTGAGGCCAAAGCCAAGAGCCTCGGTGCGGCGCAGCCTCGCCAGGGCACCACCGCAGCCCAGCGCCTCGCCAAGGTCGCGGGCTAGGGAGCGGATGTAGGTGCCGGCTGAGCAGTGCACCAGCAGCTCCAGTCTGGCGGTGGCGGCATCCCAGCCCAGCAGCTCCAGCCGCTGGATTGTGACCGCTCGGGGGGCCAGCTCGACCTGCTCGCCCTGGCGCACCAGGGCATAGGCCCGCTGACCCTCCACGTGCACGGCTGAAACCTGGGGCGGCACCTGGTCGATCGTGCCACGAAAGGCTGCCAGGGCCGCCTCCAGATCCGACGCCACCAAAGCTGGCACGGCAAAGCGGGCCAGCACCTCTCCCTCCAGGTCGTCGCTGACGGTGCTCACTCCCAGTTGGACGACGCCTTGATAGGTCTTGTCGCCCTCGAGGTAGGGCAGTAGCCGGGTGGCGGGCCCTAGGGCGATTGGCAGCACCCCGGTGACTGCTGGATCCAGGGTGCCGCCATGGCCCACCCGCTTGAGCTTGTAGGCGCGCCGCACCCGGGCGACACAGGCGTGGGAGGTGAGTCCCGCCGCCTTGTCGAGCACCAAAAAGCCGCAGGGCTGGTCAGCCATGGATCGGAGCGTCACCCTTGCAGCGTCCCATGTTCAGCTCCAATGACCCTGCAGCAGCGCCGCGACCTGGCGTTTCTGGTGCTGGCTGGGATCTTCCTGGGCACCATGGGCATGCTCAACATCCTTGGCCTCACCCGCTTTCTGCAGTTGGGCACGATTGGCTCCTGGCCGATCGTGGTGGCGGTGGGGGCCCTGCCCTATCCGATCACCTTTCTCTGCACCGACCTGATCAGTGAGCTGTGGGGCGAGCAGAAGGCTTCCCAGCTGGTGTGGGTGGGTCTGCTGCTAAACGGCTGGATTGTGCTGATCCTTTGGCTTGGCGGCATCCTGCCGGGGCTGGCAGGCGCGCCCGATGCCACCTTTTTTGAGGTGCGCCGGCTCGCCTTCGGCGCGGTTGGCGCCTCGATGGTGGCTTACCTGGCGGCCCAGTTCACCGACGTGCGCCTTTTCCATTTCTGGAAGCGCTTCAGTGGGGGCAAGGCCCTATGGCTGCGCAACAACGGCTCCACCCTGGTTAGCCAGCTGGTGGATACCAGCGCCGTGGTGCTGATCAGTCACTACGCCAGCCATGTGCTGCCGGTGCGCCCCGGCGAGCCGGTGGTACCCCAGCTGGCCTCCTTCATCGCCAGTGGTTACCTGTTCAAACTTGTGGCAGCACTGGCGGACACCCTGCCCTTCTATGGCCTGGTGGCCTGGCTGCGGCGCTGGTTAGAAGTGCCGGGAGAAGGGGCTGAACTTGTGGAAGAGGCCCGTATCGGGGCTGGCTCCTAGGTTGACGCTCATCTAAAGGGCATGGCAAGGCATGGGCGCGGCAGGGGAGCTGGAGTTCGGGGTGGAGCGGTTCTTGGCTGATGGCTTCGCCCTGCGCCCCCAGTTGGCCAGCTTCCTCGACATTTCTCCCGAGGAGCTGGAGCGCCGCCTGCCCAGCAGCACCGACGACCTGGCCGCCCTGCACCCCGGTGCCTTTGATCCAGACCAGGCGGGTCGCTTTTATGAAGACACTGTTGGCACCGGCCATCTGCTGGAGTTGGCGGCCTGGCACCTAGGCAGCGCCGACTACATCGCTGACACCCTGCGGCTGCAGCAGCGCTTTGCCCGCGGTCAGGTGCTCGACTTCGGCGGCGGCATCGGCAGCCATGCCCTGGCCGCGGCGGCTCTTCCCGAGGTGGAGCGGGTGTGGTTTGTGGATCTCAATCCCCACAATCGCGCCTTTGTGCAGGCTCGCGCTGCCGAGCTGGGCTTGGGCGCCAAGTTGAGCTGCTATCGGGATATGGATGATCCAGCCCTGCCCGGGCGCTTCGACACGATCGTTTGCCTGGATGTGCTGGAGCATCTGAGCGATCCTGCCGCCCAGCTGGCCCTGTTTGCCGAGCACCTCGCCCCAGCCGGCATCGCCCTACTCAACTGGTATTTCTTCAAGGGATTTCAGGGCGAGTACCCCTTTCACTTCGATGCCCCAGAGCTGGTGGAGGCTTTTTTCCGCACTCTGCAGAGCCGCTTTCTCGAGGTGTTTCACCCCTACCTGATCACGACCCGGGCCTACCGATTGGCCTGAAGGGCAGGTAGCCCGGGGCATAAAAAAGCCGGCGGAGATCCGCCGGCAGTAAGGAATCGCTTTAAGGGCCTGGGGCCGATTCAGGCGATGGCAACATTGATGCGCTTACGGTTGCGCAGGCCGCGCTTGATGCTCTCGAAGTTGACTACGCCATCAACTAGGGCGAACAGGGTGTCGTCGGAGCCGCGGCCAACATTGACCCCGGGCAGCACGGAGGTGCCGCGCTGGCGAATCAGGATGGAGCCGGCGCACACGGTTTCACCGCCGTAGCGCTTGACGCCGAGGCGCTTGGAGTTGGAATCGCGGCCGTTGCGGGTGGAGCCTGTGCCTTTCTTGTGGGCCATGGATCGGGGGTATCAGCTAGTGGAAATGGAAATTGGAGAGGGGCGGTAAAAAAAGCTCAGGCCAGAGCCTTGCCACCTAAGGAAATCGATTCGACCATCACGCGGGTCAACTCCTGACGGTGACCGTTTTTGCGCCTGGTCTTTTTCTTAGGGCGCATTTTGTAAATGATGATCTTGGGGCCGCGGCGATGGGCCATCACCTTGAGCTCAACACTGGCTCCTTTCACGTACGGCTGGCCCAGGGTCGTGGTTTTGCCGTCGTTGACCAGCAACACGTTGTCGATGGTCAAGGTGCCGTCGACATCGATGCCAAGGCGGTCGAGGTCGTAGTAGCGGTTCGGCTGCAGCCAGAATTGTTGGCCTGATGCCTCAACAATGGCGTAGGCGCCACTGGTGGGGGCGTCTTGGGGAGCGGCCGGTTCGGCGCTGCTCTTGGCTGCGGATTCGGTGGTAGGGCTCATGGCGGCAGGAGCGTGGCCAGGCTGACGGAGCACTTTTTGAGCCAAGGTTTTCAATAAACCCTGACCTAAAAATGGCTTGGCGTCATTCGGCCTGGCGCACAATCGAAAAACAAACAATAATCCTCTCGCCCGGCCCTTCCTTTCGTCAACATTCAGGGGCCTTTCCCGCGGGTTGCCCCGCTGCCAACGCGGTCCATGCCCGAACCGGCCCTCACCATCGCTTCTCTGATCCGAGATCCCCGCCTGCAGCAAGCATGCTCTCGCTGGCTGGTCGGGGGGCGTTGCCGCATGGTCTGGGTTGATCCCTCTACCAACCCCCTGGTGGAGCTAGAGCAGCGACGGGAGGAATTCGACGCCGTGCTGCTGGAGCAGGGGGGGCTCAGCCCAGATGACTGCCGCGCCTTTGGGGATCTGGGACTGCTGATGCCGGCGGTGGTGATCGGGGGCGTGGGAGGGAAGATCGAACTCCATGAAGCGGAGGTGCACCTGCCCCCCGATCAGCTTGAACAGCTCAGCTACAGCCTGGATGCGGCTGTCTCCCGCTATTTACGTGAAGGCCTGGCCGGCTCCGAGAGCTCCCCTGCTGGCCAGAGCACCGAACCCCCCGACCGCTGGAAGCTGGCCAACCGGTTGAAGGGCCGCGTCGGCTTTGTTGGGGTTTTCTACAAGCGTGATCCAGCCCGCTTTCTACGTAACCTGAGCGAGCGGGAGCGCGAAGAGCTGATCCATTCTCTAGAGCGCACCTATCGAGACCTGCTACTCAGTTATTTCCGGGATCCGGCGGCGGCAAACCAGGCCTTGGAAAGTTTCGTCAATACGGCTTTTTTCAGTGATTTACCCATTACTAAAACTGTTGAGATTCACATGAATCTCATTGATGGCTTCTCCAAGCAGCTCAAGCTGGAAGGGCACAAGAACGATTTCCTCCAGGATTATCGACTGGCCCTGCTCGATGTGATGGCCCATCTCTGCGAGATGTACCGCCGCTCCATTCCACCCGATGCGCCTTTGACTGGTTTGCCGGTCCAGGCGTCCGGCCAGCCCAAGACGGCTTGAACCAGGAGGTTTCTTAACCATGACTCCACGCAAGACCTACATCCTCAAGCTCTACGTGGCGGGCAATACGCCCAACTCGATGCGTGCCTTGAAAACACTGCGGAATATTCTGGAAACGGAATTCCGGGGCGTATATGCCTTGAAGGTGATTGATGTCTTGAAAAATCCTCAGCTGGCTGAGGAGGACAAGATTCTCGCAACCCCCACCTTGGCCAAGATCTTGCCGCCGCCTGTGCGCCGCATCATCGGCGATCTCTCCGATCGGGAGCGGGTGCTGATCGGGCTTGATTTGCTCTACGAAGAGCTTAGTGAGGAGGTTTTGGAAGAGGAACTATGCGACGCCGACGGCATGGCAAATCCGTCGGTTTCGGTTCCTACAGATCCTCTCCCTTCTCTTGAGCCGCTGCCCTGAGTAGTTTTTCTTCAGAACTCTTCCCTCGATGCAGGAACCAAGCCCCACTAGCAACCCTCTGATGCAGGTACAGAAGCTCCCGACTGGGATCGAGGGCTTCGACGACGTGTGCCATGGCGGTTTGCCCATCGGCCGCTCCACCCTGATCAGCGGCACCTCAGGCACCGGTAAGACGGTGTTTTCTCTTAACTTCCTATACAACGGCATTCGTCAGTACAACGAACCGGGAATCTTCGTAACCTTTGAAGAGTCGCCCCTAGATATTCTGCGTAATGCGGCAAGTTTTGGTTGGGATCTGCAAGAGATGGTGGAGCAAGACAAGCTCTTTATTCTTGACGCCTCGCCGGATCCGGAAGGCCAGGATGTGGCGGGGAGTTTTGATCTGTCCGGTTTGATTGAGCGGATTAATTATGCAATTCGTAAGTACAAAGCCCGTCGGGTGGCTATTGATTCGATTACGGCTGTATTTCAGCAATACGACGCGGTTTCTGTGGTGCGTCGGGAGATATTCCGCCTTATTGCCAGGTTGAAGGAAATTGGTGTCACCACGCTGATGACCACCGAAAGGATCGATGAATACGGTCCGATTGCTCGCTACGGGGTTGAAGAATTTGTTTCCGACAACGTTGTGATTCTCCGCAACGTGCTGGAGGGGGAGCGGCGGCGGCGCACCGCGGAGATTCTCAAGCTGCGCGGCACCACCCACATGAAGGGCGAGTTCCCTTTCACGATGGGTAGCCACGGCATCAGCGTTTTCCCGCTGGGAGCCATGCGCCTCACCCAGCGATCCTCAAATGTGCGGCTCAGCTCCGGCGTTCCCAGGCTCGACGAGATGTGCGGCGGAGGCTTCTTCAAGGATTCGATCATCTTGGCCACCGGTGCCACGGGTACGGGTAAAACCCTGCTGGTATCCAAATTTGTCGAGGATGCTTGTCGCTCTAAGGAGAGAGCAATTCTGTTCGCTTACGAGGAGTCCCGTGCCCAGCTGCTTCGCAATGCCACCAGTTGGGGTATCGATTTTGAGCAGATGGAGCAGGACGGCCTGCTCAAGATCATTTGCGCCTATCCCGAGTCCACGGGTTTGGAAGATCACCTCCAAATCATCAAAACCGAAATAGGCCAGTTCAAGCCATCGCGGATGGCGATCGATTCCCTAAGTGCCCTAGCCAGGGGCGTGAGCCACAACGCCTTTCGGCAGTTTGTGATTGGCGTTACTGGTTATGCCAAGCAGGAGGAGATTGCTGGCTTCTTTACGAACACCTCCGAGGAGTTCATGGGTAGCCATTCGATCACCGACTCCCATATCTCCACAATCACCGACACGATCCTGCTGCTCCAATACGTGGAGATCCGCGGTGAGATGGCCCGTGCCTTGAATGTGTTCAAAATGCGCGGTTCCTGGCACGACAAGGGCATCCGTGAATTCGTGATCACCAGCAATGGCCCTGAGATCAAGGATTCCTTTTCCAACTTCGAGCGCATCATCTCCGGGGTGCCCCACCGGATCACCACCGACGAGCGCAGCGAGCTCTCCCGTATCGCCCGCAGCGTCGCCGCCGACGAGATTTAAATCTCGGCCTGGTCGTAGCGGCGGCGCTCGGCCAGTAACCGCAGTTCGTCCGTGTCGGAATTCTCTAGGGGTAGGTCAAACCAGAAGGTGCTGCCCACCCCTAGGGCGCTGGCCATGCGCACCTGGGTGCCGTGTTTTTCGAGGTTGCCACGCACAATCGATAGGCCTAGGCCCGTCCCAGCTTCGGTGTGCACCGCGTTTTCAACTCGATAGAAGCGATCAAAAATGCACTCCTGGTCTGCATCCGAGATGCCGCAGCCGCTGTCGGCGATTTCGATTCGAATCCGGGGTAGGGGTGAGGTGAGATCGCAGCTGGGGCTGTCCCTGCTGGGTTCGTTGCCCGGAGTTAGCACGCAGAGATCGGGCCAGGGGTAGGCCCGTAATTGCAGCCGCCCACCCTTGGGGGTGAATTTGAGGGCATTGCCCACCAGATTGTCGAACACCTGCAGCAGCAGGTCCCAGTTGCCCAGGATGCGCGGCAGCTGGGGATCGGCTTCAAAGGCCAGGGAGACGCCCTTTTCATCGGCATTGAGGCGGTAGGTGCGCAGGATCTGCTCGATGGCTGGGGCCAGCTCCAGCGGTTCTAGGTTCCACTCCCGCTCCGACTCCAGCCGGGATAGGTCGAGTACGTCGTTGACAAGTCTGGTGAGCCGGTCGGCTTCGGCGTTGGCGATCCCCAGAAATTCGCGCTTTTCCTCTTCGCTGAGCTGGTCGCCTAGGTCGTGGAGGGTTTCCACGTAGCTCTTGATGTTGCACAGCGGAGTGCGCAGCTCGTGGGAGACATTGCTGATGAAGCGGCTCTGGGCGGCATTGAGCTCCACCTCGCGGGTTAGGTCTTGGATGGTCATGGCGATGCCCTTGAGGCTTTCGCCGCTGGCATCACTCACCGACTGCAAAACGATGCGCAGGGTGCGGATCGGTTCGCCAAAACTGCAACGCACATCGGCGCTGTCTCGGTCGCGGCAGGTCACGCTGTCGAGGGCTGGCTGCACCTCCATCGCCAGCCTTTCCGGCAGCTCGGCAATGAGGTCGTTGCCCTCGAGGTTGCGGCCCTCCCAGCGGAACAGCCGACGGGAGGTGGGGTTGGCCAGCACAATTGCGCCCTCGGCATCCAGCAGCACCGCCCCATCGGCCATCTTGGCGATCAGGGACTGCTGCTTCACCTGGGCGGCGGTGAGCTCCTCGATGTTTGCAGCCTTGTAGTCCTCCAGCTGGGAGGCCATGGTGTTGAAGCCGTCGAGCAGCTCCCCTAATTCCCCGCCCACCGGCAGGGCCAGCCGTGTTTCGAAGTTGCCGCCAGCGATCGAGCGCACCCCCTGCAGCAGCTCTTTCACAGGGCGCGTGATGGTGAGGGCATTGAAAACTGCCCCCAAAATCACCAGCACCCAGATTGAGATGAACACAGCCACTGTCACCTCCCGGGTGAGGGCGGCACTGGTGAGCAGGGTTTCGTTTGGATTGATACCCAGGGCCAGCACGCCGAGATAGCGGCCGTCACTCACCATCGGCACAAACACATCGGTCACCTGGCCGCCTGGGCTTAGGTGCTGGCGGATCAGGGGCGTGTCAGGCCGTTTCTGTAGGTCTGCGGGCAATTCGAGTCGGCGGCTGAGCAGCAGCTCGCTGCTGCCAGAGCTGGCACCGATCGGAATGCCTAGGTAGATCACCCCTTCTGGATCGGCGAAAAAGATGTAGCGAAGACTGCGGCTGGAGCGCCAGAAACGATCCGCTACTGCCGCCAGCTCCCGGTCGTTGCCCTCAGCCACCAGGGGCGTGATGTTGGCCGAGAGCAGCAGGCCTAGGTCTCGGGCGTAGCGGGTATCGCTCAGCTGGGCATCTCTCTGGATGCCGTTGAGGGCCAAAAAGGTGATGCCCGTCATCAGCAGGCTCACCACCAGGGTGGCCACAGCCAGCAGCTTGGTCTGCAGGCTGAATTCCGCCCACCAGCGGCCCATGGCCTGGCGCCAGCTCATCGGCTGCGCACCTGATGGCCGATGTCGCGGCGGAAGGCCATGCCCTCAAAGTGCACTTGGGCTAGCCCGGCGTAGGCCCGCTCGAAGGCGGTATCAAAGTCGTCGGCTTGGGCTACCACCGCCAGCACCCGGCCGCCGCTGGTTAGGCAGCGGCCGTGGTCATCACGGCGGGTGCCGGCATGGAACAGCTGCAACTGGTCGGTGGGCTGCAGGGTGCTTGCGATGGGGTCGCCGCGGCGCAGATCACCTGGGTAGCCCTCCGCAGCGGCGATAACGCAGGCACTGCAGCCGGGATAAATGGCGAGGGCTGGGGCTTGGTCGAGGTTGCCGTTGGCGCAGGCCAACAGAATTTGGGCTAGCTCCGGCCCCAGCAAGGGCATCAGGGTTTCGCACTCCGGATCGCCGAAGCGGCAATTGAATTCGATCACGCTCGGTCCGGCTGCGGTGAGCATCAAGCCGGCGTAGATAACGCCGCGGTAGTCGATGCCTCGAGCTCTCAGGGCAGCCACGGTGGGCTCAAGCACCCGCTGGCGCACCTCTTCTAGGCCGGGCGCATCCAATAGGGGAGCCGGGGCGTAGGCGCCCATGCCGCCGGTGTTGGCGCCGGTGTCGCCCTCGCCGATGCGCTTGTGATCCTGGGCAGTGGGCAGCAGCACCATGCGCTGGCCATCGCAGAGGGCGAATACGGACACTTCGGGACCAACGGTGCGCTCCTCCAGCACCAGAGAGACGCTTGTCAATTCGGCGCCGGCATCCTTGGGCCCTGCGCTGAAGCGGCCGGCAAAAATTTCCTCGATGGCGGCGCGTGCTTCCTCAACGCTTTCGGCCACCGTGACGCCTTTGCCGGCGGCCAGGCCATCGGCCTTCACCACCAGGGGGCGCCCCTGGGCTGTCAAAATTTGCAGAGCTTGCTCGCGGCTGTTTGCAGCCCAGTAGCCGGCGGTGGGGATGCCGGCCTCCTGCATCAGCGCCTTAGCCCACTGCTTACTTGCCTCCAGCTGCGCCCCATCGGCCCCCGGGCCGAAGCAGGGGAATCCCGCGGCGCGCAAGCTGTCGGCCAGGCCAGCCGCCAGGGGGGCTTCTGGACCTATCACCACCAGTTCAATTGCTAGGTCGCGGCAGGCGGCCTTTAGCGCGTCGTGGTCGGATTCGGCGATGGCCAGTTGCTGGCAGCCCGGTAGGTCGCAGCTGCCCCCATTGCCAGGGGTAATCCAGACAGCCTCAACCCCTGGCGAGCGGGCCAGGGCCCAGCCCAGCGCGTTCTCGCGGCCACCCGCGCCGATCACCAGGATCCGCGCGGGTGTTGGACAGGAGGCAGGGGGCATGGGCCGGACGCGAGGTGGGGTGTGAGCGAAAGCTCTTCTAGGTTGAAACGTGCTGCGGGGGGCTGCCAAGCCCTGTTTCTAGACATGCCGGCAATACCAGCGCCATTCTCGCCCCGGGCCCGGCTGTTCCTAATTTTTGGGGCTGCGCTGGTGGGCCTTGTGGCCGCCGCGCCTGCCGCAGAAGCACAAGCCAAGACCAGGGCCGCCAGCGCGGATCCAGCCCTGATTGCCCTGCTGCGCGATGGAGATCTCAATGCCCTCGACGCCGCCTGCGTCAGTGCCGTGCGGCGCAGCGATGGGCCGCTGTTGCGCCAGCTGCAACAGCGGCTGCTCACTATCCACCCAGCGCCCCAGCCTCTTGCGGTGGTGCTGGCTAATGCCCACAGCCTGTTGAGCTGCCAGGCCCCTGACGGGGCCCTGCAGGTGCTGGCGCGGGTGGGGCCGGCACCGGGCGCTGAGCGGACCCAGTGGCTGGTGCTGCAGTGGCGCGTTGCCCAGGCGGGACTGCACCACCAGCTGGCGGCCGATGCCCTCGAGCGGCTTGCGGCTGGAAACCTTGGGCAGCTGGCGTTGCTGGAGTTGCCGGTGGGCCAGCGTCAGGACGGCACCCCGATCAATCGCCCAGCCCTGGATCTTTTGGCGGGCCATCTGGAAAGCCTGGGTCAACGGCAACGGGCCGCTGAGGTGTTGGTCAGCAGCGCCCAACCCGGTGCGGCGACGGCGGCCCGGCTGGCTAAGGCGGTGGCGCTTTCCGGAGCACTCCCAGCTCTTGAGCAGGAACGGCTCTTGGAGCTTGCCCTCGAGCAGGCGGCGTCCTCAGGCAGCTGGAGGCTGGTAGCTGAGATCCTCGATCAGCAGCTGGCCCTGGCCGATAGTACGCCGGAGCAGGTCGCCCGGGCAACGGAGCGGCGCCTGCGCCTTAGTTCCCGTATCGACGATGCCTACGGTGAGTGGATGTTGCAGCGGCGGGATCCAGCTGCCCTGTCCCGGCAGGGTGATCTGGAGCGTCAACTTCGCTCCCCCCGCGCCCCTGGTGGCCATGCCGCCGCAGCGCAGTCCCCCGATCCCCAGCCATGACGGCCTACAACCTTGGTTCCCTGCTTTACGAAGGCAAGGCCAAACGGGTATTCGCCACAGATCAGCCCGACTTGGTAGCGGTCGAATACAAAGACGATGCCACCGCGTTCAATGCCCTCAAAAAGGCCCAACTGGCTGGGAAGGGAGAGTTGAACTGCCGAATTTCGGCTTTGCTTTTTGAGCATCTCGCTGCACGAGGCATCCCCACCCACTACCTCGGGGTGGAAGGCAGCCGCTGGATGCTGGCCCGTCCAGTGCGGGTGATCCCGATTGAAGTGGTGATCCGCAACGTGGCTGCGGGCTCGCTTTGCAAGCAGATGCCCATCGCGCCAGGCACACCGCTGGAGCCACCCTTGCTTGATCTCTATTACAAAGACGATGGTTTCGGAGATCCCCTGCTCACCGAAGCCCGCCTTGAGCATTTGGGCTTGGTTACCCCCGAGCAGCGCCGCCAGTTGGAAGAGCTGGCCCGTCAGGTGAACCGGGAATTGCTGGCCCTGTTTGATTCAGTCGGCTTGCAACTGGTCGATTTCAAGATCGAATTGGGACATACGGCCAGTGGTGAATTGGTGGTTGCTGACGAGATCAGCCCTGATACATGCCGTCTTTGGGATAGGGCGGTACTCGATTCTCAAGACCGGATTTTGGACAAGGATCGATTCCGACAGGATTTAGGCGGCGTTGTCGAGGCCTACGGGGAGGTCCTCAAACGGGTCCAAGGGGCCTGTCCTCCACCCAGGGTCTACCGGTAAGGTCAGCGCAATTTGCGGCCTGTCCGCTCCGCTATCCCTTCCCCATGGCTGGTTTGCTGAGTTTGAAGGCTGTTTGGCCCCTGATGGGCGCCGCCCTCCTCTCGGCGAGCCCGGCCCTGGCCCAGCCTGCATCGCAGCAGGTAGACAACCCATTGGCGGAGCCGGCCAGCCAGGAGCCTGCGCCCGCGCAGCCGATCCCCCAGACTCCATTTCCAACTCAGGCCGCTCCGGTAGCCGAGCCTGCTGCCAAAGCTGAACCCAAGGTTTTGATCGCGGAGGTGGCGATCGAAGGCCTTCAAGACCACCCTGAACGGGAACGGCTTGAGCTAGCTGCCTATGCCGCGATGGCGGCCACCCCAGGTTCGCGGGTGACCCGCAACGAGCTCCAGACCGACCTTTCAGCGATCTACGCCAGCGGCTGGTTTTCCGATGTGCGGATCCAGCCCGTAGATGGTCCGCTGGGTGTGCGACTGGTGGTGGTGGTGGTGGCCAACCCGGTGCTGCAGCAGGTCAAGCTCGATTCAGCCGACCTGAAGTTGCCGGAGCAGGTGGTTAAGGACACCTTCGCCGCTGACTACGGCAAAACTCTCAATCTCAACACCCTGCAGACCCGCATGCAGGAGTTGCAGCGCTGGTACGCAGATCAGGGCTACTCCCTGGCGCGGATCACTGGTCCTAGTCGGGTGAGTCAGGAGGGGGTCGTGGAGCTGCTGGTGCGCCAGGGCACCGTTGAGGGGGTTGAGGTGCAGTTCCTCAACAAGGAAGGCTCCGCTACCAACGACAAAGGCGAGCCAATTCGGGGCAAGACCAAGCCCTGGGTAGTGACCCGCGAGGTGTCCCTGCGCCCTGGACAGGTGTTCAACCGGCGCCAGCTGGAGGAGGACATCAAGCGCATCTACGGCACGGGCCTTTTCAGTGATGTGAAAGTGACTCTCAAGCCGGTGCCGGCCGAGCCTGGCAACGTCGTGATTGTGCTTGGCATTGTTGAGCAGTCCAGCGGTTCTTTGTCAGGCGGCCTGGGTTACAGCCAGAGCCAGGGCGTGTTTGGTCAGATCCAGTTGCAGGACAGCAACCTGTTTGGCCGCGCTTGGGACCTCGGCACAAACATCTCCTACGGCCAGTACGGCGGCCTTGGCGATATCACCTTCACAGATCCTTGGATCAAGGACAACAAATACCGAACTTCCTTCCGGGCTCGCTTCTTCTTCAGTCGGGAAGTTCCCCAACTGTTTCAGAACGAGAATAATTCCTTCACTTATGAGTTGCAGAATTTTGATGGAGCCGACTTTGACGTAGTCACAAGTCGAACCGTTAACAATAATGGCACCGAAACTGTAACCACGAATTTTGACACTGTCGCGATTCAGCGTATCGGGGCCAATGTTCAGTTTGTCCGACCCCTAAATGGTGGCAATCCTTACAAGAAAGCTCCCTGGAACCTGATTCTCTCGTTTGGCGGGCAAGAAGTTACGCCGATGGATTTTTCGGGTAGCAAATACTCCTATGGGGTGGTTGGTGCAACCACGTCCCCTGATACGGTTCCGAGTAACCAGGTCATTTGCCTAGCCTTTAATTGTGCTTCTGAAAACCAGTTGGTGAGTTTTCGGGTCGGGGCTACATACAGCACTCTTAATGACCCACGCAATCCCACTAAGGGTAATTTTCTGAGTATCGGCACAGAGCAATTTGTTTCCGTAGGCGAGAATTCACCTACCTTCAACCGCGTTCGCGGCAGTTTCACCCACTACATACCTGTGGAGTGGTTGAAGATCTTCAAGGGCTGCCGGCCTAAGCCCGGTGAGACCAAAGACTGCAAGCAGGCACTGGCTTTCCAGGTTTCGGCTGGATCGTTGGTGGGCAGTGATATTCCGCCCTATGAGGCTTTCTGCCTGGGTGGTGGCAATTCCGTACGCGGTTATTACGATTGCGATTTGGGAGTTGGCAAAAGTTTTGCTGAAGCCACGATTGAATATCGCTTCCCCATTTTCAGCATCATTAGTGGTGAAATCTTTTTTGATGCTGGCACCACTTTCGGGACCCAGGCAGACATCCCTGGTAACCCTGGTGGCCTGCTAGGTAAGAAAGGTGAGGGTTATTCGCCCGGAGTTGGTTTGATCGTGACGACGCCGGTTGGGCCCCTACGCCTTGAAGTTGCCACCCAGGATTTCTCCAGTGATTGGCGCTTCAACTTGGGTGTGGGCTGGAAGTTCTAGTGGCGCAATGGCCAAGTGACTATTCCGGTGCCTGGACTCTGAGCCAGTCGGTGCAACGGGAGGGTGTGGGCTTGCACAGCGGCCAACAGGCCCAAGTGCGCTTACAGCCATCACGGCGCCCGGGCTACTGGGTGGGATGGCTGGACGCACCGGAGCTCCCCTTGATTCGTTTGGCGCCGGATTACGTAAGCGAAACTCAGCTTTGTACGGCTTTGCGGCTAGACCAACGCCGTCTAGCCACGGTTGAGCATCTGCTGGCTGCCCTGGCTGGCACCGGTGTTACCCAAGCTGAAATTCTTGTGAGCGGTGAGGAGATCCCTTTACTGGATGGATCGGCCCTGCCCTGGGTAGAGGCGCTAGACGAGGCGGGGCTGGAAGCTCTGCCCTATGCATCGGCGCCTCTGGAGCTTGAGTTGCCGCTCACTGTTAGAAGTGGCGTCAGTTTTGCCACGGCCCTGCCCCACTCCGGCTTGCGGGTAGGTGCGGCAATTGAATTCGCCGATGCGGCCATAGGCCGCCAGCTGTTTTCACTTGATTTGTCACCGAGCACTTTTGTTGAGCAGATCGCCCCGGCACGAACCTTTGGATTGCGCTCTCAGGTGGACCAGCTGCTGGCAGCTGGCCTGATCCGGGGCGGCTGCCTTGAGAACGCCCTTGTCTGTGACGGCGACAGCTGGGTAAATCCGCCGCTGCGGTTTGTGGAGGAACCGGTGCGCCATAAAATCCTGGACTTGTTGGGAGACTTGGCGCTGATCGGATTGCCTCGAGCCCAGGTTTTCGCCTACCGCGGCTCCCACGGGCTCCACACCTCTTTGGCTGCGGCCTTGGCCGGCCTGGCCAGATCTTCTACCTCCAGTTCTTTCGCCAGTTGATGCCCTTGTCTGACGCCAGCCCACCGCTTTCTGATCCCGCCGTGCCAGCGTCCTTGGATCCCACAGCTGCGGTGATCCTCACCAGCGAGCAGATTCAGGGACTGCTGCCCCACCGCTATCCCTTCGCCCTGGTGGATCGGGTGATTGAGCATGAGCCGGGTAAACGCGCTGTGGCGATCAAGAACGTCACCCTCAATGAACCTCAGTTTCAGGGCCATTTCCCCGGTCGCCCCCTGATGCCGGGAGTGTTGATCGTTGAGGCCATGGCCCAGGTGGGCGGGTTGATCGTTACCCAGATGCCCGATCTGCCCAAGGGCTTATTTGTGTTTGCTGGCATCGATGGGGTGCGGTTTCGTCGTCCGGTGGTCCCTGGCGACCAGCTGGTAATCACCTGTGAGTTGCTGAGCCTCAAGCGCCGCCGTTTCGGCAAGGTCAAGGCAGAAGCCAGCGTGGATGGTCTGCTGGTTTGCTCCGGGGAACTGATGTTCTCGCTGGTGGACTGATGGCAACGACCATCCATCCCACGGCTGTTGTCGATCCCAAAGCTCAGCTGGCTGACGGTGTTGAAGTTGGGCCCTACGCCGTGATCGGCCCCCAGGTGGAGCTTGGTGCCGGCTGCCGCATCGGACCCCATGTGGTTCTCGATGGTCGGGTGCGCATGGGCCGTGATAACCGCATATTTCCCGGGGCCTGCATCGGCCTCGAACCCCAGGATCTGAAATACACGGGGGATCCCACCGAGGTGGTGCTTGGCGACGAGAACACCATCAGGGAGTGCGTCACTATCAACCGGGCCACCACTGGCCACCAGCAAACGCGGCTTGGTAACGGCAATTTGCTGATGGCCTATTGCCACCTGGGCCACAACTGCGACTTAGGCGACCGGATCGTGATCGCCAATGGGGTGGCGGTGGCCGGCCACGTGGTTATCGGCGATCGGGCTGTGATCGGCGGTGTACTTGGTATTCATCAGTTCGTGCATATAGGAACCCTGGCCATGGTGGGGGGTATGAGCCGTATCGAGCGAGATGTACCGCCGTTCACCTTGGTGGAGGGCCATCCCTCCCGTGTCAGGGCCCTCAACAAGATCGGTCTGCGGCGCAGCGGCCTATTCGATCAGGACGGCGGCCAACAATTCGAGCAGCTCAAACAGGCCTGGACCCTGCTTTATCGCAGTGGCATCACCCTGGCTGAAGCCCTACGCCAGTTGCGCTCCGAGCCCCTTGGAGGTGCTGCAGACCAGCTGTGCAGTTTCCTAGAGGCCTCCATCGGCCCCTCCCGCCGCGGGCCTATCCCGGGGACGCGCTGATGCTGCGGTTGCTGGTGAGCACCGGTGAGGTGTCTGGGGATTTGCAGGGATCGCTGTTGGTAAAGGCCTTGCACGACGAGGCCCGGCGACGCCAGCTCGATCTCGAGATCGTGGCCCTTGGAGGTGAGCGCATGGAGCGCGCCGGTGCGGCACTGCTTGCTAACACCACCCGGATGGGGGCCATCGGCTTGCTGGAGGCGATTCCCTTTGTGTTGCCGACCCTGAGGTTGCAGCGGCGCTTGAAGCATTGGTTTCGCCGCGACCCTCCCGATGGCGTGGTGCTGATCGACTACATGGGCCCCAATGTGAGCTTGGGGCTGCGGCTCAAACGCAGATTTCCCAAGGTGCCCGTCACCTACTACATAGCCCCGCAAGAGTGGGCATTCAAATTCGGCAACGGCGGCCGCTCCAATCTGATCAGCTTCACAAATCAGATCCTGGCGATTTTTCAGGAGGAGGCCCGCTTCTATCGCTGTCGTGGCGCCAATGTCACCTATGTGGGCCATCCTCTGCTGGACACCATCGGTGAAGTGCCAAGCCAGCAGGAGGCCCGCCGTCAGCTTGGGCTGCGCGGTGATGCGCCAGTGCTGCTGCTGATGCCGGCATCGCGGCGCCAGGAGATCCGTTACATGCTGCCCCACATCGTGGCGGCGGCTGCTGAGCTGCAGCGCCAGCTGCCCGAGTTGCAGGTGGTGGTGCCGGCGGGATTGCCAGGTTTCGAGGCCCATCTGGCGCGGCAACTAGGTCAGGCAGGGGTGCGGGCGGAGATCATTGCTGCCGCTGATTCAGACCAGCTCAAGGCCTGCCTCTGCGCTGCTGCCGATTTGGCCCTGGCCAAATCGGGCACGGTGAATCTGGAGCTGGCCCTGCGGGGTGTGCCCCAGGTGGTGGTGTATCGGGTCAGTAGGGCGACAGCCTTTGTGGCCCGGCACATCCTGCGGTTCAGCGTGCCCCACATTTCCCCAGTAAATCTGGTGCTAGGAGAGCGGCTGGTGCCGGAGCTGCTGCAGGAGGACCTCACGGCTGCGGCAATCGTGCGCGAGGCCTTACCCCTGCTTGAGCTTGATGTCAGCTCTGGGGCACGCCAAATCATGCTGGATGGATACCGGCGGCTGCGATTGGAACTTGGGGAGCCGGGCGTCACCCAGCGGGCAGCATCCGCCATCTTTGACCAGGTACTGGAAGCTCGATGAATACCCGCCCCCCCTCTCTTGGGGCCCGCCCCCTGGCCTGGCTGCTGAGCCTGCTGTTCCTGCTTTGCGTAGCCCTGGCCCCAGCCCCTGCCATGGCTGCCAATGCGCCTCAGGAAGCGGTGCTTGCGGGCGGTTGCTTCTGGTGTTTGGAACACGACCTTGAAAAGCTCCCAGGGGTTTTGGACGCTCAGAGTGGTTACAGCGGTGGCGCCGGAGCTAACCCCACCTACGGCCAGGTATCGGCTGGGGGCAGCGGCCACCAGGAGGTGGTGCGGGTGCGGTTTGATCCCGCTCGGATCAGCTACGCAAGCCTGCTGCGCTCCTACTGGCGCAACATTGATCCCTTAGATGGTGGCGGCCAGTTTTGCGATCGCGGCAGCTCCTATCGCCCGGTGATTTTCACTAGTGGCTCCGATCAACAAAACCAGGCCCAGGCAAGCCTGCGCTCGGCAGCAGCCGAGCTGGGCCGTCCGGTCGTAGCACTGAAGGTGCAGATCAAGCCGCTGAATCGCTTCTGGCCGGCGGAGGCCTATCACCAGAACTACGCGGAGCTCAACAGCGTCAAATACAACTACTACCGCTGGGCTTGCGGCCGGGATCGGCGGCTTGATTCGGTGTGGGGCAAGCGCGCTCGTAGTGGGGCGGCCTGGGCTTCTGGCAGCAAGTCCTGACTAGCGCTCGCCCCCAAGGGAGCGTGAGCAACTGAGAATTGCGGCAATTCCGAGGAAAAGCTAAAGAAGCAGGGCTCCTGGTGGTCGCCTAATTGCTGTTATGGAGCGGCTTTCCGCCCTTTCAGGGCAAGCTAGGACTGCCTAACATTTTGTCAGTTACGTGAGCAGTCCTGTATGTATCTGCTGACCATCCGAGACGGTTTGAATACCCGCCATGTTGGGCCCTACCTAAGTCCGAAGCAGGCTGCTGACGACCTTGATCGCCTCTTGCCCCTCTGCGGCGAGAGGGCCCGCTGGCAGATTCATGCCCTGGAATCGCCTGCGGAGTTGATGGCCAGCCTGGGTGCTGGAGCCGCTCGTACGGCATTCGTGGCTGCTTGAGTCCTAACTGCGTCCGGGATAGCCGCGCAGTAGGCCGCTCTCGATCATCAGCCCCACGCCGGCATTGATCAGGATCAGGCCAAAGGTGCCGTACCAAAACCAGGGGCCGGGGCTGGTCAGGGTTTCCAATTTGCCTGCGGCGGCAAGCACCTGGATGCCTTTGCGGATCACCGCCTCGCCAAATAGGCAGAGCCCGGCGGGCAGGAGCAGCACGCCGAGTTGGGCCTTCACATACCAGCGGATCTTCTGAACGGCCATGGAGAGCTCAAAGGCGTCAGGGCTCCAAACTTAGGTCGATGCTTCAAGAGGTGCCCCCGAACACACCCAATTCACCAGCGTGCGCACGCCGAAGCCGGTGGCGCCGGCGGGATCCTGGCCGCGGCCCTTGTCACTCCAGACGGTGCCGGCAATATCCAGGTGGGCCCAGGCCAGCTTTGGGGTGACGAAGTCCTGCAGAAACAGGGCGGCGGTGATCGAGCCCCCGGGCCGGGGGCCGGTGTTCTTGAGGTCGGCAAACTGGCTCTTGAGCCCGGCCTTGTAGGAGGCCCTCAGGGGCATGCGCCAGAGAGGTTCACCGCTGGCTTCGCTGGCGCCCAGCAGGGCATCGGCCAGGCCGTCGTTGTTGGACCAGAGGCCCGCCATCTCCTCCCCCAGGGCGATCACGCAGGCTCCGGTGAGGGTGGCCAGGTCGACCACCGCATCTGGTTCGAGCTTGCACGCGTACACCAGGGCATCGGCCAGGGTGAGGCGCCCCTCGGCATCGGTGTTGTTGATTTCGATCGTTTTGCCGTTGGAGGCGGTGACGATCGCGCCGGGGTGGATGGCCCCGCCACTAATCATGTTTTCGCAGGCCGCCACGATCATGTGCACTTCCACGCCGGCGGGCTTGAGCTCGGCGATGGCACGCATGGCTCCCAGCACCGCCGCGCTGCCGCCCATGTCGTACTTCATCATCTCGATCTGGGAGCCGGCGGTCTTGAGGTTGTAGCCGCCGGAATCGAAGGTGAGGCCCTTGCCCACCAGCACCAGGCGCCGCTTAGCCCCACCCTCGGGGCGGTAGGTGAGGTGGATGAACTTGGGCGCCAGGTCTGAGCCCTGGGCCACCGCCAGGTAGGAGCCCATACCCAGGGCCTCGCAGTCGCTGCGCTCCAGCACCCTCAGCTCCAGGCCAAAGTCGCGGGAGAGGGCAGCGGCGGTGTCGGCCAGGTGCTGGGGCGTGGCCACGTTGGGCGGAGCGGCCACCAGCTCCCGGGCCAGCTCCACGCCGGCGCAGCTGGCTGCCACTGCCGCCAGGGCGGGAGCGGTGCTTGCTGCCACCCCGATCAGGCTGATCGTCTCCGGCAGGCTCCGGGGCTCGGGCTCCCCCTTGAAGCGCTGGTCGCTGAACAGGGCCAGGCGGCTGGCCTCCGCCATGGCCTGGGCTGCAGCACCTGCTGCCAAGGCCTCGATCGGCATGGCCAGGGCTAGATGGCTTGCTCCAGCGGCCGCAGCGGCTTGGCTGGCGGCGGCACAGGCCCGGCGCAGGCCGGCGAGGTTGAAGTCGGCCGGAGCCCCCAGGCCCACCAGGATCAGGGTCTGGGGGCTGGCATCTAGGCGATCGAGGCTGAGACACTCCCCGGGCTTGGCTTTGAAGCGCCGCTGCTCCAGGCGACTCGTCAGCGACTGACCCAGGGCGGCGCTGAGCTGCTCAAGCTGGGGATGGTCGGGGCGATCTTCGGCAGCGGCGAACAGGCCTACGGCCAGGCAGTCACCATCGAAATCTCCCAGGGCCGCAGGTAGGACGTCGGGGATGCAGCGAAAGTCCATGGAACGGCCGAGGTTGGGCGCGATCGTAGCCAGCGTGGCCAGCCCAACTCACTTAGGCAGGATCGGCTTGAAACGGCGTGGCCCAGCGGCTGCGGGTTTCCTTGTTGAAGGGCGGCAGCCAGCGTTGAATCAGGGCCTGCTCTAAGGCGCGGCGCGGGCGGATGGCGGCGGGCACATCTAACCAAAAGCGGATGCTGGTTTGGCAGCCCAGGCCGACTTTCAGCAGGGCTTCGCTGTACGCGGCGAGGTAGGCCTTGCAGTCGTGTTCGCCTTTCCAGCGCCGGTCTGCCTGCCCGGTTTCACCCACGTAGAGCAGCAGGGGCTGGCCAAGACCGGCGGGCCGATCTGTCACCAGGTAAAGGGCTGCACCCTGTTGGGGTGCGGCGGGCCAGCGCCAGAAGGAAAGGGCCTGGGGGGTGAGCTGCAGGGGGTTGAAGGTCTTGGCTATCTCTTCAGGCGTTCCGGGGCTACCGGCAAACAGCGAGACCTGCATGGCACCACCAGCTTGGTTGCTCCACAGGGGCTGCTGGTGGGCGGCAAGGCGGGTCTGCCAGTCCAGCAGCTGCGAGGCTTGCAGGGGCAGATCAGGGGTATCGGCGCGGCCAGCGCTCCCCAGCTGGCTGGCCGTAAACAACTCTCCTTGACGCGCCATCGCTTCAGGCCCCCTTGCTGGTTTGGCCTGGGCGGGTAGTGCCCTTGCCCCCTGGGGGCAGTGCTGGCCCGGCGGGGCCTTGCTTGAAGCTCACCTTGCCAATCAAGCTTTCCACTAGGTCGGCGGGAAATTGCAGTCGCTGTTGCAGGTCGGCCAGATCGCGAAAGGGGCTGCGACTTCGTTCCCGCAGCAGTCGGCTGAGCCTGGTCTGATCTAGCCCCAGCCCTGCTAGCTCCTGGCTGGAAGCCTGGTTGAGATCCACCCTGGTCGCGGATTGCAAAGGCGCTGCTGGCTCGCCGTACCAGCGAAATTCCAGCAAAGGCAGCCAGCGGCGCACCAGTGCATCGGAGAGATCCAGCACCCGTTGCAGGTCGTCGGCGCCGCTGAGCTGGATGCCGCCCGCCTGCAGCCGTAGCAGCAGGTCCACCTGATCGGCAGCGATGCCCGGTAGCCGCAGCCAGTCGGCCGCGGTGGCGCGGTTCACATCAAGCCGCCAGCCCAGGGCAGCGGCCCTGCCCACGGCCTCAGCATCTTCAAGCCTGAGGGCGGGGTTTTGTTGCAGCTTCAGGGCCAGCAGCTCCTGCTCCACCAGCTCTTGCTCAACCAGCTCCCTCTGGACCCGCTCCCGTTCCCGCTCCGCCGCTGAATCGGCAGGTGCAGCAGGGATCTGATCTGGTGGGATCTGTGCTGGTGGGATCTGGCCAGTGGCCCTCAGCAGCTGACGCGCCAGGGGATCCAACCAGTGCCGCTTGGCCATGGCGGAATGCCACCGCATCAAAAACGCTTTAAACCTAGCGGGGGCCTCACTCTGCAGGCCAATCGATTAAGCCCCAGCGCAGGCCGAGCACGGCGGCGTGGGTGCGGTCGCGGGCCTGGAGTTTGCGGCAGAGGGAGCGCAGGTGAGTTTTGGCCGTGTCGGCGCTGATAAACAGCCGCTCGCCGATCTCGAAGTTGGTGTCGCCTTGGGCCACCAGGCTGAGCACCTGGAGTTCGCGCCCAGTCAGCGGTTCTAGGGGGCCCCCCTCACCGGGTCCGCGGCGAAACAGCTCCGTCAGACTGCGGTCTACGTAGACCCCGCCGCCGCTGATCGCATGCAGGGCGGCCATGGCACTGCCCAGCCCAATGCGGGACTCCACCAGCAAGCCGTCGCAGCCGGCCTCGATCGCTGCTTGGATCTCGCTCTGGCGGTGCTCCTGGGTGATCAGCAACAAGGTGTGCAGTCCGGGCCAGCGCTGCTTGATTTGCAGCAGTAAGGAGATTCCCGACCCCTGCTCCAGGGTGTCGCTGAGAAACACCATCGAGGGCCGGTGCCGCTCCACCAGTTCCAGGCCGGCGGCCTCACAGGTGGCGGCACCCACCAGGTGCTCCTGGCCGATCAGGCCGCCCACAAATAAGCTGAGCAGGGCTCTGTTGCCGAGGCAGGCCACCAGGCGGGCATCCCGCAGCAGGTTGTTGATCTGGCTGGTGTTGCGGCGGATCTGCTCAAGCTTGGGCGTGAAGTCCATCGGCGCTGAAGGCTGGGCTGGGGGCCTGCATTGGCGCCATCCTGGCCAGCTCCGCTCGATCCGCCAGGGGCAATACGCCTATCCGCACTCCCCAGGGGTGCCAGGCCTCACCAGAATCTGCAAACGCTGCGCTGCCAGGGTTATGGCGTTTTTTGAATCCGAAATCGTTCAGGACGAAGCCAAGCGGCTGTTTGGCGATTACCAGCAGCTGATGCAGCTGGGTAGTGAGTACGGCAAGTTTGATCGTGAGGGCAAGAAGCTCTACATCGAAAAGATGGAGGACATGATGGAGCGCTACCGGGTGTTCATGAAGCGTTTCGAGCTCTCTGAAGACTTCCAGGCAAAGCTCACTGTGGAGCAGCTACGCACCCAGCTGGGCCAGTTCGGCATGACACCCGAAACGATGTTCCAGCAGATGCACCAGACCCTGGAGCGCATGAAGTCTGAGCTGGAGGCCACGGCATAGCGGCTGCCTACGATCTCGCCACAGAGCAAGGCGGGTCGCAGTTCGAATGACAACAGCGCACCCTCCAGAAGACCAGCCGCGAGCAGAGCACACTCCAGCAGAGCAGCCACCTACCGGGCTGCCTCCTCTGCCGGCCTGGCTTGAGCGGGGAATGGCGGATCTGTTCCCCGCCGGCAGCGGTGCAGGTGCCTGCAGCGACCCAGACCAGCAGCTAGCCGCTCGCCTGGAAGAGGCCGAGCGGGCCGGGCGGCCCTTGCGCATCAAGCTCGGCATCGACCCCACCGGCTCCGATATCCACCTGGGGCACTCGCTGCTATTCCGCAAGTTGCGGGCCTTCCAGGATGCTGGCCACATCGCCGTGCTGATCATCGGCGACTTCACCGCCCGCATCGGCGATCCCACCGGTAAGAGCGCCACCCGGGTGCAACTCAGCGCTGCTGCGGTGGAGGCCAATGCCGCCACCTACCTGCAGCAGCTGGGTCAGGGCCAGGACCCCGAGCGCGCCCTGCTTGATTTCGAGACTCCTGGCCGGCTGGAGGTGCGCCGCAACAGCGAGTGGCTCACCGGGCTTGACCTGCCCCAGGTGATTGAGCTGCTGGGCATCAGCACCGTGGGCCAGATGCTGGCCAAGGAGGACTTTTCCAATCGCTACGGCTCGGGCGCCCCCATCTCCCTGCACGAGTTTCTTTATCCGCTGCTGCAGGGCTACGACTCGGTGCAGGTGCAGGCGGATCTGGAGCTGGGCGGCACTGATCAAAAGTTCAACGTGGCCATGGGCCGCGACCTGCAGCGTCACTTCGGTCAGCGCCCCCAATTCGGCATGCTGCTGCCAATCCTGCCGGGCCTCGATGGCGTGCAGAAGATGAGCAAAAGCCTGGGCAACACCGTGGGCCTCGCCGAAGACCCACTTTCGATGTACTCGAAGCTTGAAAAGGTTCCCGATGCGGTGGTCGACGACTACCTAACCCTGCTGACTGATCTGGATTTGGCGGATCTGCCGCAGAACCCAAGGGAGCGTCAGAAACTGATGGCTCTGGAGATCACCCAGGCGCGCCATGGCGAGCCGGCGGCGGCGGCGGCCCAGGTGGATGCAGCCAAGCTTGT
>NZ_JAGQDB010000010.1:0-49214 GCF_024346495.1 Cyanobium sp. A1C-AMD
CCAGTCAGGAGCAGCAGCTGGCCCAGCTACGCAGCGAGGCAAGCCAAGCCCAGGCGGCTCTAGACCGACTCCGCTGCGACCAGGAGGCCCAGCTGGCCCGATTGCGCAGCGAAGCTTCCCGGGCGATCAGCTCAGCGCAGGCTGCCCAGGCCGATACCCAGGCGGTCGCTGCAGATGTGTCCAGTCAGATGGCAACGATGGACCAGCAGATTCAGCAGGCCCAGCAGAGCTGCAGCCGGGCCACGGCCAGCCTCGATGCTGCTGTGGCCAGCAGTGGCCAGGGGCGGGCCGAGGCCCTGGCCACTGCCCAGCAAGCCCAACGCCAGGTGGAGAAGCTGGCTGGCACTCTGGGGGCTCAGATGGATACGGCCCGCCAGCAGCTGGCGGCGGCGGTTCAGGCCAGCAAGCAGGCCCAGGAAGTGGTGGACCGTTTGGAGCAGGGCGCGCCAGCTTTTGTGGCTGCCGCCCCAACAACCGCTACCGGTTCCGATGCCTTCCTGAGTTGCTACCGAGAGGCTTGCGAAGAGCTGGGAGTACTACCAGGCAGCGGTTGGCAGGATGTGCGCGCTACCTGGCGCCGTAAAGTGATGGATTGGCATCCAGATCAGGGTGGTGACTCCAGGCTTTGGGTCCGCCGCAATGCTGCCTATCAGCTGCTTGTGGCCTGGTACGAGTTCAACGGGGCTTCCTGATTCATACGGTGCACGCGGCGAGTTCCAAGATCCGTGGCTGGTGCCAACCCTGTGACTGAGCCAGTTGCTAGCGCTGCAGTTGCTATCGGTGTAGTTGGTGGCGGCCAATTGGCCTTGATGCTTGCCGCCGCTGCCCGCAAGCTCAATGTGCCCCTGCATGTTTTGACACCAGGGGCTCAGGATCCCGCTACTGCCCTTGCCAGCAGTGTGGTGCTGGCTGAACTCGACGATGTGGCGGCCACCCGGGAGCTGGCGCGCCGCAGTGGCGCGATCACCTTTGAAAACGAATGGGTAGACCTGCCGGCTCTGGCGCCGCTCAGTTTTGACGGAGTCGTCTTTCTGCCAAGCCTGGAGGCCCTCGCTCCCCTAGTCAGTAAGCGGGGCCAGCGGCAGTTGCTGCAGGATCGGGGGCTGCCGTGCCCGCGCTGGTGTGATCTGCCCACCAGTGGCCTGTTGCCTGAAGGCTTCGACTACCCATTGATGGCCAAGGCCTCTACCGGCGGCTACGACGGCAAGGGGACAGCCGTGTTGCGCTCCCCTGAAGATCTCACGGCCTTGCTGGCAAGGGTGCCCCTAGGCGACTGGATTCTTGAGGAGTTTGTCAATTTTGAGCAGGAGCTCTCCCAGCTCGCCTGCCGCGACCGGGCTGGCAACGTGCGCTGTTATCCGTTGGTGCAGACCCACCAGCACCAGCAGGTATGCGACTGGGTGCTGGCGCCGGCCTCAGTGCCCCATGCGGTGCAGGCATATGCCCGCAATATCGCCGCTTCCCTGCTCACGGCGATCAATTACGTGGGCGTGATCTCCATTGAGCTTTTTTATGGCCCGGGCGGTTTGCAGGTTAATGAAATCGCCCCCCGCACCCACAATTCCGGCCATTTCACGATCGAGGCAGCCCATACCAGCCAGTTCGAGCAGCAGGTGAGGATCGTTGCTGGCCTGCCGATGGGGTCTGTCGAGTTCCAGGTGCCGGGGGCACTGATGGTGAATCTGTTGGGCTTTGAAAGTTCGGAAGCCGACTACCAGGCTCAGCGGGATGATCTGGCAGCCATACCGGAGGCCACGGTGCACTGGTACGGCAAGGAGGGCTCCAGCCCAGGACGCAAGCTTGGTCATGTCACCCTGCTGCTGCACGGGGTCACAGCTGGGGAAAGGGCTGGCCAGGCGGAGCAGCTTTTAGAGCGGGTCAGATCCATCTGGCCCCTGCCCCCGCAAAACCCGTAATCGGCCTACACTTCCAGAGGACTGCCTTGTTGGTGACTGCCTTTTACAGTTTTCTGATCTGACTCCCTTTTCGACATGGGGGTCTGCAGCGGAAGCAACGTAAACCGGCCTCGTAGCCGGAAACGGCGCCCCGTCCTTGACCCTCTTCTGGTTCCACCAGGTCGAACACTGGGGCAAAACGGCACGGCGGTCCACCCCTTTCAAATCAACGCCTCTCGATGAGTTCGGCGGGGGCGTAGCGAACCTTCGCCAGTGAGGCGTACTTATCGCTGCTGTCGCGATAGCCAGCCGCACACACCACACAGCTGCGGTAGGGCGAGTCTGCCAAGTTGAGAATGCGGTCGTAAGCAAGCGGATCGAAGCCTTCGATGGCACAGGTGTCCACTTCGAGCAGGGCAGCAGCTGTCATGAAGGTGCCTAGGGCGATGTACACCTGATTGCTGGCCCAGCGGTCGATCTGCTGGCTGCGAGGGCCATTGATCAGGTCGACATCGATCATCTGGCGGTAGGTGGCCAGGGCGGCTGAATCGAGGCCTCGAACGGCTGCCATCGTTTCGATTAGGCGATCGGCTTCGGCGGCGCCGATCTGGCGTTGCACCAGGAACACCACCAGATGGGAGCAGTCGGTGATCTGGCTCTGGTTCCACGATTCGGGGCGCAGCTGCTGGCGCAGGGCGGGGTCGTTTATCTCCAGAAATTTCCAGGGCTGCAGGCCATAGCTCGATGGGCTCTGCACGAGGGCGTCCTCCATGGCGGCCCAGGTGGTGTCGTCAATGCGGCGACTGGGGTCAAACACCTTGGTGGCGTAGCGCCAGGCCATGGCCCCATTGAGCTGCTGGGGTGAGATCGGCATGGTGGGGTGGCGACAACGGTGGTGATCAGGGGCCATTCTGGACCTTGTTACTGCCGTGGTCGGGTTCGGCCGCCAGCCTCGATGGAGTCCTTTCAGCAGGCCTTTGAAGCCCTTCTGGCCCTCGCCCCTGGCCCGGTTTTTCCTCGCGCTCGGGAGCTCTACTTGCGCAAATACTGCCTCGAGGGACGCGACGCCCAGGATCGCTTCCGCACCTTCCTTTTTGAAGAGGAGATTCAGGAATCAGAAGGGGGCACCGTGCGGGTTAGCGCCTTGAGCTTCGCGGTGGTGCATTGGCAGGCCGCCCAAAGCACCCCTGAGGAATATGCCGCCTACCTTCAGCAGCGCTGGCAGCTGCAGCCCGAAGGGCTCAGCCTTGAGCTTGAGCCCTGGTTTCGGGAGGGGGGCGCCTTTGCCCGGTTTCAGGCAACGGCGTCCTACGAGCGTTCCCCTTCCGGTGAGTTGCTGTTGGGTGGTGTCTGACCCAGCAAGCGATCTAGGCACTGCTGCAGTTGCTCGCGGCTCCAGCCGGTGACTACAAACACCTCCTGCACGCTGCTGCCGCGGCGGGCGACGAGCTTGTGCCCACCGGTGATGGGCGCTGAAACCCGCAGCCGCATCTGGCTGCTGCGGCCACGCACGCGGCTGATAACCGCCGGGGTGACGGTGTCGATGCCAGGGCAGAGCGCAAGTTGCTTGAGCAGCGGAATCAGCCCCTCCACGTAGGTGCTGTGGGTGATGACCACCCGGCCCATCAGGCCCGCTCCAAAGGAGCCATGGTCAGGCCGGCTGCTCCCAGCTGCTGGTGGTAGAGCTCAGCCTGTTCCTGGGGGCCGCACCACACCACCGCCGAACCCTCCCCGTCTATGCGGTGGGCCAGCTCCCAGGCCTTATCAGCGAGCATGCCCGGGATGATGCGCACCAGTGATTCCACCACGTGCTGAAAGGTGTTGAAGTCGTCGTCAAGCACCACCACCTTGAAATCGGGGTATGGCTGGCGCAGGCGCAGTCGCTCCTGAACGGGGCTGGCGGAGGAAAGGACCACAACCACGGACTGCAACGACGAACACCTTTAGGGCTCCAGCCTAGGT
The DNA here is from genome assembly GCF_024346495.1 of Cyanobium sp. A1C-AMD. Classification (NCBI taxonomy): domain Bacteria; kingdom Bacillati; phylum Cyanobacteriota; class Cyanophyceae; order Synechococcales; family Prochlorococcaceae; genus Cyanobium; species Cyanobium sp. A1C-AMD. The sequence goes on from NZ_JAGQDB010000010.1 coordinate 3,858, forward strand.
AAAGTGCCTTCAACGATTGCAAGCTGCACCATGTTGATCTCTGCGGGTTGGGCCTCCTTGGCTGCTCTTTTCAGCTTTTCCATCGCCATGGTGGTCTGGGGTCGTCACGGCGACAACAGCATCAAGTTCTGACCTGGCTTTGACGATCCTCTGTGCCTGAGCTGAATCTCTCCGCCTCCCAGGTGCTTTCCGCAATCGCGGTGTTGCTTCTGGTGTTTGTCAGCGGAGGAGTGATCTATCTCTCCATCATCGAGTGGAGCGATCGTCGCCGTCGCAACGCCCTTCAAACCAAGCGCCGCAAGTGAGCCCAGCCGGCTCTTCGCCACCATCCTCCACTCCCGCTGGGTTAGCGGATTGGGCCTGGCAGAGCGCCGCAGAGCTGCTGGTGCCACCCCCAGCTCGGCCCTTTAGCCCTTCGGCAGCCCCCGACCTAAATGCTCTTGACCTAGAGATCCCCGACCTAGAGGCACTTGTTGCGGCCATTGACTCGGCCCAGCCGAAGCTGCCGCTCAGTGGTGATATTGATAAGCACGACCCGAGCAGCTGGGATCCGGCCTTGCTTGCCTCCCTCGGTCTGATCCTGCTGAGCCGCACCGCTGATGCCGAGCAGGATGAATTGCTGCGCCGCGCTGCAGACGGCTTGCGTCAACAACTGGCTGGCAACATCGTCACCTACGTGGTGAACCGCAACCTCAACGTTTCAAACCACTGCATCAAGCATTGCAGCTTCTGCGCCTTCCGCCGCGATGCTGGCGACCCCGGCGCCTACTGGCTTAGCGAAGCCGACCTGCAGCAAAAAGCCGTCGAGGCGCTTGAGGCTGGAGCCACTGAGCTCTGTATCCAGGGTGGACTCAATCCAGCCGCCACGGTGGCAGGCAGTCAGCTGGCCTATGCCGAACGGTTGCTTGGTCTGTTGCAGCAGGCGGCACCGGGGTTGCACCTGCATGCCTTTTCGCCCCAGGAGCTGCTTTATTTCGCCCAGCACGACAGGCTGCCCCTCGATCAGGTGCTGGCGCGGTTGCAAGCGGCTGGCCTGGGATCGGTGCCGGGTACGGCGGCAGAGGTGCTCAGTGAGCCGGTGCGGCAGGTGCTCTGTCCGGAGAAACTCACGGCCAGGGAGTGGGTGGCGGTGATGCTTCAGGTGCACCAACACGGCTTGCCTGCCACCAGCACCCTGATGGCAGGCCACATCGAGTCCCCGGCAGACGTGGTGGCTCACCTGCTCACCCTGGTGGCGGTGCAGCGCTACGCCTGGCAGCATCAGCGCCAGGGTTTCACTGAGTTTGTGCTGCTGCCATTTGTGGGCGCCTCGGCGCCAGCTGCCCTGCGCTCCCGGGTGCAACGGGACCAGCCCGACCCTGCAGCGATGTTGCGGCTCACGGCCCAGGCCCGGCTGTTACTGGGGCCCTGGTTTCGCTTCCACCAGCCCAGCTGGGTGAAGCTCACCCTCCCTGGAGCCACCGAGGCCCTGCGCTGGGGATGCAATGACCTGGGCGGCACCTTGATGGAGGAACACATCACCACGATGGCCGGTGCCTGCGGCGGCACCCGCCAGTCCCCCCAGGCGCTTGAGGCGGCTGCCCAGCGGCTTGGCCGTCCGGTGCGGCGCCGCACCACCCTCTACGGAGCTGTGGCGTGACCCGCTTGCGCTGGACCCTCACCCTGACTGTTCTGTTGCTACTGCTTCCCGCTGGCTTGCTGCTGCGATCCCCCCGGCCCCGGGCCGAGGGCCTGGAGCGGTTGATTGGCCAGGCTGCCCTGCTGCAGAGCTTTCCCGCCGCCCCGGAGCGACCGGTGCCAGCCCTGTGGAGCCAGCGCCTCGGCGCTGCTCAGGCGCGTCGGATTTGGCGTCAGCAGCGCCGCTTCTGGTGGCAGTTCTGGGGGCGCGATGGCGATGGTGGCGCCTTTTTGGCCTATCAGTTTCAAGTAGGAAGCCCCCTGCCTCCCCATGGAATTCGGGTTGATGACCTCGTGGTCGTGGCAGCCGATCCCCTTGCCAAGCGGCTATTGCAAGACCAGCTCAAGTTGGCCCAACGTCAGCGCCGCGGTCTGGAGCAGCGCTGTCTGCAGCGGTTGCAGCAGGAGCAAGCGGTTTTCTGGGCCCCCCTTGGCCTCGGCGTGATGGCGGGCCCTGCAGCTCCTTTGCTGCAACGCTTCCAGGAGGGATGTTTGAGTCTCGAGCTCGAGGGGGCCAACCTGGGGCTCGCTGGAGAAGCAGCTGCCGCCAGCGGCCTGCTGGCCGCCCCAGGCCGTGCGCTGCCAGCCGTTGTGCCTCCCCCCCTGCCTTCAGAGTTGCTGCTGGAGTGGCGCGGTCCTGGCCTTGAGGGCTTACTGCAGGGGCTGCTGAGCCGCCAGCTGATCCGGGAACCGCTGTCGGCTCGCTACGGCATCGGTGATGCCCAAATAACCATGCTGCGTCGTGTGCCCTTTGTCTTGCGACTGCGCCCGCTGGCCCAGGGGCCCTTCCAAACGGGTCTGGAGCTGCAGTTGGCGGTCTCAGGGGATCGGCGTCCCTGGAACCAGATGCTTGCCGGGCTTGTTGAACCGCTGGAGACCCAGGGACTCGAGGCGACGCAATCTGGCTCCAAGGCCTTAGCCGCGACGCTCTGGCGCCAGCAGGATGGGCGAGTCGTGGGAGGTTGGCGCTGGGTGCTGGCTGGTTCAGGCAGCACCCAGCTGCTGCTGTTCCTTGGACCCGAACCACCTGCCGCTACTCCTGCAGCAGCCACGCCTGTGCTGAATCAGCCAGGCCTTGGCGCTTCGATGCAGTTGCGGCTGCGGCCTGCAGCGCTTGCAGAGCGGGGCTTGCTGCCGCCCGAATTGCCCAAGCCCGTCCAACTGGCAAGCCAGCTCAGCCTGACGGCAGTGCCAGCTGCTCCTGGCTCAGCCCTCAGCCAGCTGACTGGGCGGCTTCAGCTGCAATCTCGGTAGGTGCCTCGGTGGCTTCCTGTTGCTGCCGTTCCCGTTTACGGCGTTCAGCAGCAACGGTTTCCGCCATTAGCTCAACTGCCTGGGCCATTTTCTCGAGGTTGGTGGCATAGAGACTCAGGTCCTTGTCGAGTCGCTCGCGCAGCAAGCCCATGGAGCCGCCCAGATCGTGGGCATAGCTGCGCAGGGCGGAGGCATCCAAGGCGTCTGCGCCCTGCGCCTGCTCCAACAAGCTCAGCAGGCCTACGGCCATCAACCGTGAATAGTGGAAATCGGGGCGGCGGATGTCAGCAAGAGCTGCCGCAAGGGGTTCGGGTGCGCCCGAACCCTCCTGTTCGATCCATTGCTTCACCTGCTCGACGCTGTGGCTGCCCATGGCTGCCATGGCGCTGTCACGCTGCTGGCGCAACTGGTTGGCATCGAAGCCGGAAGCGGAACAAAGGGCTTGGAGCAGGGGGAGGCGCTGGCCGTCAGGGCGATAGCCCCGGGCAAAACTGTCGAACACCTGGATCAGGCCGCAGGCAAACAGGGCATCACTGCGAAAGCCGGTTTGACGGCTGAGCAGGTGCAGCTCCACAAGCAGCTCATCCACCATGCGGCGATAGAGCGGCGCGATTACGTGGGGGAAGGCGCGGTGAAACTCCCGCTTGCTGTCGGCAACGGTGAGGGCTGCACTCACGCTGGATTAGGCCAAGGTTGGTCGACCCTAGCCGCCCGGGCTCAGTAGGATCGGGACCACTCGCAAATGCAGCTCCATGATCCCGATCGTTATTGAAGAGTCGGGCCGGGGTGAGCGCGCATTTGACATCTATTCCCGGCTACTGCGGGAGCGCATCATCTTCTTGGGTGAACCGGTCACTGCTGAGTCGGCCAACCGGGTTGTGGCCCAGTTGCTTTTCCTTGAGGCAGAAGATCCCGAGAAGGATATTTTCATGTACATCAATTCTCCGGGTGGATCGGTATACGACGGTCTGGGAATTTTTGACACCATGCAGCACATCAAGCCAGATGTGCAAACCGTCTGCGTAGGCCTGGCCGCTTCGATGGGTGCCTTTCTGCTTTGCGCTGGCACCAAGGGCAAGCGCAGCAGCCTCACCCACTCGCGAATCATGATCCACCAGCCCTTGGGCGGCGCCCGCGGCCAGGCCAGCGACATCCGTATTCAGGCAAACGAAATTCTCTACTTGAAGCAGAAGCTCAACCAGGAGCTCAGCGATCGCACGGGACAAGCCCTGCCCCGCATTGAGGAAGACACCGACCGCGACTTTTTCATGTCACCCGCGGAGGCTGTTGAGTACGGCTTAATTGACAAGGTCATCGAAAAACGACCTGTGCGTCCTGTTTGAGGGATTGGCTGGTGTTCCCGGGCAATATCTGAATAAAGGGTTTTTTAAAAAGGTTTTTTAAAGTGTTTTTTAAAACGAGTAGCGCAAACTCAGCTGCACCCCATGGGCTTGTAAGGCCGCCTGGGTTCCTCCGATAGGGATTGTGGTGCCTGCTGGCAGCGTCGGTCGCGACAAGCCAGCCTGACCACTGTTGGTGCGCACATCCCCAAGGTCGCTAAAGCGATAGGCCAAGTCGAGATCTAGCCGCTTTTTAAGGGGAATGCTGATGCCGGCGGTGAGTAGGTAGGCCAGATCGCTGGAGCTGCCATCGGGCGTGACCGTTGCAGCATTAGCAGCGATGCCAGGGAAGCGATAGCTAACGGAGCTAAGGCTGTTGCGGGCGACACCCAGGCCGGCGCCAAGGAAAGGGCGAACCCGGCCCACTTTGGGTAGATCGACATAGGCAACCCCAAAACCGGCCACTGAGGAGGCTGAGCCAGTCACAGGCTGGTTGGCCCCAGCACGCCCAGAGAAGTTGCTTTGGCCGCTGAACTCAAGCTCTGGCCTCCAGCTGAGCAGGGCTTCGGCCCGCAACCAGCTGTTGAAGCGATATCCCGCCGCGGCATCGATCACTGCTGCCGGCTCGAAGCTGCCTGAAGCTCCAAGGGCTAGGCCGTTATTGCCAGTGCCGCACCCAAACAGGGCAGGGGGCTGCTGGCTGGCACAGTTGTTGTCACTGAAACCGTTTGCCTTTGGCCAATCGCTGCCTGCACCCAGGCGCAAATAGGGGCCGGGAGCCAGCGGCGGGTTGGCGAGATTCACATCAATATCAGGCATTCCAGGCACTCGGATCGGGCAGAGCTTGCCAGGCGTCAATTTCCAAGGCGTAGGCCGCATGACGCTGGATCGCATCATCCATGAACAGGGCTGCCCGGATCGGAATATCTGGGCCCGTGAAGGAATGCATGGCTATGCCGGCAGTGATCGTCCGTAAAGCCGCTAATTGCAGGTCGTACCTGGCCTCTTCAAGCGAGTAATCGCAAACTCCAAGCTTGAGTAGTTCTTGGTGCCACGCCAGCAGCAGGTCTTCATGACGTCCAAGCCGCTGAGCCTGGGGTGTGCTGCCGCCAATCAAAAAGGCGATATCAATAGCGGCTGAACTACGGCTGGCCCAGGACCAATCAATTATTACCGACTCCGGATCTTCCAGCGTATGGCCGAATAGCAAATTGTCTGCGCGCAGATCACCATGGAAGAGGGTCCAAGGCCTGTCATTGAGAGCCTGATCAATTTCAGAGCTTTGCTCTAGTACGGCGCGATATAAACGGCAAATATCCGTGCCGAAGCCCACGCCGTAGGTGGCAAAGAAATCATCAACGATTTCGGCTTTGGAGTCTGCAAACCAGAAGCCATGGTTTGGCAACCAGCTGTGCTCGTGTAAGGAAGGATCAAGCCAGAATTCGGCGTGGATAGCTGCCATGCGTTGAATCGTGGCCAACGTTTCCTGGTAGCTGAGTCCGATTACTTGATCACCTGAACGTAGGTGGGTCAGATCCTCGATCAGTAACCAATATGGCTCAGAGGAATTGGTTGCAAAGACTGAGGGTTTGTGATTTTCCAATCTTGGCGTGCAGTGAGTGTAAACACCCACCTCACGACCAAAGGCGTTATTCAGTCGACTGAACTCATTGAAGTCCTTATTGGAGGTTTCACTTTTGAGAATTACGCTTGCTGGCCCTTGTTCAGGTGGATCGCAGTTCAGCTCCAGGCGCCAAGTGGTCGATTGAAACCCCCTGCCCTCCCCCAGCAGCTTGGCCTCCAGGCTTTTTACATTGGTGCCGAGAGCCTCGCCGATCCACTGCGGCTCGGGCTGCTTTACCAGCGTTTCTGTTGGATCGATGGCCGCCATACCAAGAAGTCCAATTGAGTGCTTTGGTGTGGAACTTTAGTTGGGTTAGGGCCGCTTCCCTTAAGTGCCTGCCTACGAATCATGGCTTGCATATCGGTCATCTAAAGGAGTTTCGAACACGGGTTGGTTTACGGATCGGACCAGTGCCGCCAAGTTTTATTGCTTACTACTTCGTGGACGTGGGTGAGCCCGGTGACCGGATGATCTCCCTCAGAGTGTTTGAGAGCAGTTAGGCAGCTGAGGAGTCGAATCGAGTGGCAGCGGGCTGGGTGGCTCGCTGGCTAGCTGAGCAAAAAAAATGCACCCACGACGAGTCGCGTGGATGCCGGTCCTGTGATGGCTAGTGCGACTGCTTGATCAGCCGGCCAGCAGGGGCGAGAAGCGCTCCTTCTCTGGAATTGCCGTGAATTCGGCCACGATGGAGCGGAATTCTTCGCCATCGAGGCTCTCTTTCTCGATCAGTAGCTCCACTACCCGATCCATGCAGGCGCGGTGCTCTGCCACCAACTTGACCGTGTCTGCGTAGCAGCTGTGCACCATTTGGCGCACGGCATCATCGATCTTGCTGGCAAGGCGATCGGAGCCATCGCTGCGGGTCATCAGGTCGCGGCCCAGGAAAACCTCCTGGTTGCCTGCTTCAAAGGAGACCTGGCCTAGATCGCTCATGCCAAACCGGGTGACCATTTGGCGGGCAATCGAGGCGACCTGCTGGATGTCACCACCTGCACCGGTTGTGACCTCTGCGTGGCCGAAAACCACATCCTCAGCAGCCCGGCCGCCGAGGGCACCCATGATGCGAGCACGGAGCTGGGCCCGGCTCACCAACATCTGCTCCTCGTCGGGGGAGAACCAGGTAAGTCCCTGGGCCTGACCCCGTGGGATCAGGGTAACCTTCTGAACTGGGTCATGGGCCTGAACGAGGGTGCCCACGAGGGCATGGCCAACCTCGTGATATGCGATAAGGCGCTTGCTGCGCCCGTCGGTGAGGGGCTTGCCCTCCATACCGGCAATGATCCGATCGACGGCATCATCAATTTCGGCAAGTGAAGTTGCCTCCTTGCGGCGCCGGGCCGTGAGAATTGCCGCTTCATTAAGCAGGTTGGCGAGATCGGCGCCGGAGAAGCCCGGGGTACGGCGAGCAATAACTTCGAGGCTCACATCGTCGGCCAGCTTTTTATCGCGGCTGTGCACCTTGAGCACAGACAGCCTTCCTTTGATGTCTGGCACATCAACTTGAACCTGGCGATCGAAACGACCTGGGCGCAGCAGGGCTGAATCGAGCACGTCGGCTCGGTTTGTTGCGGCAATAATGATGATGCCGCTATTGCCTTCAAAGCCGTCCATCTCGGTGAGCAGCTGGTTGAGGGTTTGCTCCCTCTCGTCGTTACCGCCGCCGACACCAGCACCACGCTGGCGTCCCACCGCATCGATCTCGTCGATGAAGATCAAACAAGGGCTGTTTTCTTTAGCCCGCTTGAACAGGTCGCGGACCCTGCTGGCGCCAACGCCAACAAACATTTCAACAAATTCAGATCCTGAAAGCGAGAAGAAGGGAACTCCAGCTTCACCAGCAATTGCCTTGGCTAGCAGGGTTTTGCCGGTACCGGGAGGTCCTACCAGCAACACCCCTTTGGGGATCTTGGCGCCAACTGAAGTGAAGCGCTCAGGGGTTTTTAGGAAGGTGACAACTTCCTGGAGGTCCTGCTTGGCCTCTTCAACACCAGCTACGTCGTCAAATTTGACGCCAGTTTCAGCTTCCATGGCGAAGCGGGCTTTGGTTTTGCCGAATTGCATCGCCTGACCTGGACCCCCGGGCATGCCGTTGCCGCGGCGTGAAAGGAAGATCAGCGAACCGATCAGCAGCAATGGGAAGAGCAGATTGCCGAGCAATCCAAGAGCTGGTGGAGCGGTTTTAGGTGGATGGATATCGAAGCTGATGCCCTGCTCTTTGAGCTTGTTGACCAGCTCTGGAGCAACACCGGGCAGGTCTACGCGCAGACGCTGCACCCGATTGTCGAGGTCAGGATCCACAGCCTCGATAACTGCGCTGCGACCGCCGTCGAAAATATCAACCGCCGTTACCCGGCCCGCATCGACGTAATCGAGGAAGCGGCCGTAGCTCATGCGGGCTACGGCCGCATTGCGGGGAGCAACCGTGGCGCCTTCTGGTTTGAAACGGGCCGTGCCGCCGTTACCAAGCAGCTGCCAGCCGAGGAATGCGACCACTGCAAGGGGCAGCAGCCAGAGGGCAATCAGACGCCAGCGCTGGTTCATAGCTGAGACACTTTGTTGACAAGTGTAACGGCGCCAGGACCCTTCCCCGAGCCCAGCTTCAGCTGGCCGTTGCCCAGGGCAGCTCGCCATCCAGCAGACCGGGGACGTAGCCGCGCGAACTGGGCAGCGCTTCGAGTTGGGCCGGTTGGGCTGATCGAGCTGGTTGGGAAGCTGCCTCGTTGAGCAGATCGCCTGCGTTAACTGTCTCCACCAATTCAGGCCCACCTAGGCCGTGGGTCCAGATCTTCACCACGCTGCTTGGTGGGCACTGGAAGCTGAGCAGCTCGAAGGGAAACACCACTCGTTCGAGGAAGAACTGCTCTGGACCGATGCAGCGCAGGATCACCATCCGATCGCTGGTATTGCGGTAACTGCACGCCAGGTGGGCCACGACTGAATCCCGATTTCTCCACCCATAAAGCCACTGGCTTGAGTGCGGGTTTAGTGACGGACGCCACTGTTTTTGGTTTTTAATGGTTTTTTCTGGTTTCGTCCCGTCACGCTGCCGACTCTCCAGAGCGTTTCAAAGGCTGCGCAAGGCAACGATTGGGTCGAGGCGCGCAGCCCGGCGCGCGGGCACTACGCCGAAGAAAAGGCCAATTGAACCGGATAGCCCCACCGTGACCAGCACCGTGGCCGCACCAATCGATGCCGGTAGGGGTGTCAGAACGCCAACCACAGCCACCGTGCCAAGGCCCACGGCGCTGCCGATCACGCCCCCCAGGCTGGCCAGCACCAGCGACTCCACCAGAAACTGCAGCAACACATCGCCGCTGCGGGCCCCGAGGGCTTTGCGCAGGCCGATCTCCTCGGTGCGCTCACTTACCGACACCAACATGATGTTCATGATGCCAATGCCGCCCACCAGCAGCGACACGGCACCAATGGCAGCCAGCATCAAGGTGAGGCCACCAGTGATCGTGCTCACAATCGTGAGGGCATCTTTCTGGGAACGCACGGCAAAATCGTCTTCCCGCAGGATCCGGTGTCGCTGGCGGAGCAGGTTGGTGATTTGAAAGCTCGCGGCCCCCGTGCTCTGCTCGTCGCGGGCCTCGACGCTGATGAAATTAAGACTGACCCCGTAGGTGGGGTCGCGTCCTGAAAGCTTGCTCACCATGGTGCTGAGGGGCACATAGGCGTTCTCGTCTTGGTTTTGACCAAATACGGCTCCCTTGGGTTCAAGAACGCCTATTACTTCGAACAGCTGGTTGCGAATACGCAGCTGGCGCCCCACTGGCGCCTTGCCTGGAAACATCTTTGTGCCCAAGTCGGGCCCCACCACGGTGACATTGCGAGCGCCGTTGAGATCGCTGGCGGTGAAGAAGCGCCCCTGGGCAATCTCAAATTGACGAACCGGCAGAAACTCCGGTGTAACACCGGAAATTGACGTGGTGCTGCTCAGGCCGCCCGCCTGAACCACCTCGCTCAAGGTGATCTGGGGGGCTACCCGCTTGACGCTGGGTACCTGCTCGCCGATGGCGACCGCATCTTCGAGCACGAGGGTTTTGGGGAAGTCGATGCCCTGGCGCCGGGTGTCGTTGCTGCCAGGCACTACAAACAGCACGTTGGCGCCGAGATTGCTTAGCTGCCCTTCGGCCAGGTTCTGGGCACCTCGCCCCACCCCCACCAAGGTGATCACGGAGGCATTGCCGATGACGATGCCGAGCATGGTCAGCAAACTGCGCAGCCGATTGGAGCGCAGGGTGCTCAGGGCCATGCCTACGGTTTCCCGCATGGGGAGCTTGGTTGGCATGGCTGCGGTGGCGGCTGCTGGCCTTAAACGATGGCGGGTCTGTCGTCAGCGTCGTGGCTGCGGGCGCCCCGATGCACCTCGCCGCGCTGCAGATCCAGGGTCACGATTTCCCCCTGACGCAGGTTTGCGATCGCGTTACAGACACCCACAATCGTTGGTACGCCAGTGCGCTCGGCGATCAAAGCGGCATGGCTCTCGAGGCCACCGGCTTCCGTAACTACCCCTTTGGCTTTGCGAATCGCCTCGACGTAATCGGCGCAGGTTTCATGCACCACCAGGATTTCGCCAGATTGGATTGCCGCCGCTGCCTCTGGGCTGTCAACCAGGCGAACTCGACCGCTCACGGATCCAGTGCCGACGCCGGTTCCCTTAGAGAGCACCGCGGAGACGATGCCCACCTTGATGAAGTCGGTGGAGCCGCTGATACCCGAGAGGGTGCCGGCGGTTTGAACGACTAGGTCACCATCGCGAAGAAAGCCCAGCTCGCGTGCCATGCCCATGGCCAGGCTGAAGGTGCTGGTGGAGGAGCTCTGCTCCTCCACTACCAAGGGGTTGACGCCCCAGCAAAGCTGCAGCTGCCGGGCCACATTCACCTCGCTGGTGATCGCCAAAATTGGGGTACTTGGGCGGAACTTGCTGACATTGCGAGCCGTAGAGCCCCCCTTAGTGAGCGGCAAAATTGCGGCCGCATTCAGCTGGCGAGCAATGCTGCTAACCGCCTGGCAGATGGCATTGGGGATGGTGGTTGCCATGTGGCTATCGAGCACCCGGCGGGGGTAATCCCGCTCGATGCGCCGGGCGATTATGGCCATGGTGGCCACCGCTTCCACGGGGAAATCGCCCACAGCGCTCTCATTGGAGAGCATCACGGCATCGGTGCCATCAAGGATGGCGTTGGCAACGTCGCTCACCTCGGCCCGGGTGGGCCTGGGGCAGCTCACCATTGAATCGAGCATCTGGGTGGCAGTGATCACCGGGATGCCGAGACTGTTGGCCTTGCGAATCAGCTCCTTCTGCAACAGGGGAACTTCTTCGGCGGGCATCTCAACGCCCAAGTCGCCCCGAGCCACCATCACCCCGTCGCAGAGGGGCAGGATGTCGTCGATCTGATCGATGGCCTCAAACTTTTCGATCTTGGCCACCACGGGGGTTTCGTGGCCATGGCTGCGGATCAGTTCCCGGATCTCGCGCATGTCCGAGGGGTTGCGCACAAAGCTGAGGGCCACCCAATCAACCCCCTGCTTCAGCCCAAAGGCCAGATCAATGCGGTCTTTCTCGGTGAGGGCACGGATTGAGAGCTGCACATCGGGGAAATTCACCCCCTTGTTGTTAGAGAGCACTCCACCAACGGTGACGCGGCAGAACAGGGTCTGCTCCGGCTTGTCGACGCTGTCGACCACCATCTCCACCCGACCGTCATCCAGCAGGATGCGACTGCCTGGCACCACCTCATCGGCCAGAGATGCGTAGGTGACGGTGGCAATCTTCTGATTGCAGGCCACATCCCTGGATGTGAGGGTGAACTGATCGCCCTTGGCCAGGGTGATCGGCCCATCGGCAAAGCGGCCCAAACGAATTTTGGGACCCTGCAAGTCTTGAAGGATGCCGAGCTCAATTCCCAGCTCCGTTGACACCTGACGAATCGTGGCGATGCGAGCCGCATGCTCGCTGTGGTCGCCGTGAGAAAAATTGAGCCGGAAAGTAGTGGCGCCGGCGGCCACCAACTCGCGCAGACGTTCGGCGGATTCCGTGGCAGGCCCGATCGTGGCCACGATCTTGGTGCGACGCATGAGATCGGGCTGGGGCATGTAAACGCCAACAGACGACTGGAAACTACCATCCAGGCCTGCAATGGGCTGCCATAGGTGGATTTTCAGCAATACCAAGAGGGTTGCCGCGCCACGGCCCGCTACCCAGATGCCGGCGCCAACCCCATCTATCCCACCCTGGGGCTGTGCGGTGAGGCTGGCGAGGTGGCCGACAAGGTCAAAAAAGTGCTGCGCGACCGTCAGGGCAATTTTTCGCCTGAGGTGATTGCAGACCTGCAGCTCGAGCTTGGTGATGTGCTCTGGTACGTGGCCCAGCTCGCTACTGAACTTGGCCTGGAGCTAGAGCAAATTGCCCAGACCAACCTCGACAAACTGGCCAGCCGCGCCGCCCGTAACGTGATTGGAGGCAGTGGTGACAGGCGGTGAGCAAGCAAGGTTTTGAGCTTGGGCCACGGCATGAGATTGCAAAGTGGCTGGCGCGGTTGCTCGCCCTCCTAGTCATTGGTGCGCTGGTGCTGCCAGCTCCTGCCTGGGCAGCAGATCTGCAGGTATCTGAGCTGAGCATCGATCCCTGCCCCGCCGAGGACATCGGTGCCCAGCCGGAATTGCGGCGCCCGGCTGGTGCCAGCTGCTACGCCCTGCGCGGCAGCGTGGTGAATCCCACCCGCAAGACCGTTGTTGATACCGACGTCTTTGCCCTGATCGTTGATTCAAGTGGCGAGCCGGTGCTGCAAAACCGCACCCGGGTGGGTTCGATTGGTGATGTGCCACCAGGCACCTCTGCCTTTGCCCTGCGCCTATCGGTGCCGGCTGGCACCCCTGGACCGCTCAGCTTCAGAAATGTCAAGGCAAGGGGTTTCAGTGCTCCAGTGCGCAGCCGCGCTGGCGCCGATGACGAGCTGCTGCCCCTTGAACAGGCATTAGCTGATCAGTAACCAGCTCCGAGCACCGAAACGCTGGCGCCTTCGAGCAGGCTCTGCACCAGTTGCAGGGCAATGAAGGCCACGATCGCCGAAAGGTCTAGGCCGCCTAGGGGCGGAATCAGGCCGCGGAAGGCATTCAGGTAGGGATCGGTGATCGAGCTCACCGTCGAAAGCACGGGGTTGCTCCAGTCGAGATTGGGAAACCAGCTCAGCAACACCCGCACCAGCAACACCAGGGTGTAGATGCTGAGGGTCTGGGCCAGAACCTGCAGCAGGAAACTCAGGGCGTCCATGTAATTTTGTTAGTGGGCCAACTCTAGGCAGCTTGCTTCCAGAGGTCAGCCTCAGCCTTGATGGCGAAGGTGCGGTGGAACTTCTCGCTGAGGGTGAGCCAGTAGGAGCGGCCCTCGCTTTGGCGCTTGCGCTCGATGAAATTTTGGGCCAGTAGCTCCTTGATGTGGTCGTAGGCGCCGGAGCCGCGCAACTCGACTAGATCCGATTGCAAGATCCGCTTTTTTAAGGCAATCGTGGCCAGGGTCCGCAGGGCGGCCGTGGATAGGTCCACGGGCAGGAGGTTTTGAACCAGGTCGGCCAGCCCATCGCGCAGCTGCAGGCTGTACCGGTTTCCCTCTTGCCGCACTTCCAAGGCCGTATCCCGGTGGGCGTAGTCGGTAATCAAGGTGATCAAGCCAAGCTCCGCCTCCTCTCGGCTAACCGCAGCGATCTCAGCAAGTTCTGCCAGGCTGAGGGGCCGGCCTTTCAAGTAGAGGATCGCCTCCATCCGGGCGGGCAGGGATAGGCCCTGAATCAGCCCCGTGCTTTGCATGCCCGCAGGTTACCGCAGCTTTTTTGGCTCATGCCAGGGCTGGCAGGGGCGCTGAGCTGGGGCCTAAAAACAGCTTGTAGGCAGGGTTGGCCGATTCGTCCCAGTGCTGATAGCCCAGGCCGTCGAGGAACTCCTGCCAGGCGGGTCTTTCAGCGCGAGGCACCTGCACCCCCACCACGATCCGCCCCACGTCGGCGCCGTGGTTGCGGTAGTGAAAAATGCTGATATTCCAGTTGGCGTGTAAGGCGTTTACGAACGCCATCAGGGCGCCTGGTTTTTCGGGGAACTCGAATCGATAGAGCAGCTCTTCGCCCTGCTCAAGCGCCGGGCCAGCGCTGGCGGGCAGGCGGCCGCCCACCATGTGGCGCAGGTGCAGCTTGGCCAGCTCGTTGTTGGAGAGGTCGAGGCAGGGGAAGCCGGCGTTCTGCACGTCGTTGATCAGTTGCTGCTCGTCGGCCGTGCCACTGGTCTGCACCCCTACAAAAATGTGAGCAACCCTGGGATCGGCCAGCCGGTAGCTGAACTCGCTGAGGCTGCGCTGGCCCAGCACGCCACAGAAGCGCCGCAGGCTGCCGGTCTGTTCGGGGATTTCCACCGCCAGCATCGCTTCGCGGTCTTCGCCGATCTCAGTGCGCTCGGCCACGAAGCGCAGCCGGTCGAAGTTCATGTTGGCGCCGCAGGCCACCGCCACCAAGGTTTGGCCGTGCAAGCCCTGTTGCACCACATCGCGCTTCATGCCGGCTATTGCCAGGGCTCCGGCTGGCTCCAGGATCGAACGGGTGTCTTCGAACACGTCCTTGATGGCGGCGCAGATGGCGTCGGTGTCGACTGTCACCATGCGATCCACCGTTTGCTGCGCCAATTCAAAAGTGAGCTCACCGACGCGGCGCACCGCCACGCCATCGGCGAAAAGGCCCACCTGCTCAAGCTGCACCCGCTCCCCGGCGGCTAGGGAGCGGGTCATGGCATCAGCGTCCACCGGCTCAACGCCAACGATCTGAACTTGGGGCCAGAGGGTTTTGACGTAGGCCCCAATGCCGGCGATTAAGCCGCCACCGCCTACGGCCACATAAATAACGTCAGGCGGCGAGGAACACTGGCGCAGGATCTCCAACCCGATCGTGCCTTGACCGGCGATCACATCGGGATCGTCAAAGGGATGGATGAAGCTGAGCCCCCGCTCAAGGCCCAGTCGTGTGGCTTCCGTGCAGGCGTCGTCGTAGTTGTCGCCATGCAGCACCACCTCGGCCCCCCGGGCCGCCACCGCCTTCACCTTCATCTCCGGTGTGGTGACAGGCATCACAATCACGGCCTTGCAGCCCAACTTCTGGGCGGCTAGCGCCACTCCCTGGGCATGGTTGCCTGCGCTGGCGGCGATCACGCCCCGCTCCAGCTCGGCAGGCGAGAGGCCAGCCATTTTGTTGTAAGCGCCGCGCAGCTTGAAGCTGAACACGGGCTGCAGATCCTCACGCTTCAGCAGCACCCGGTTGTGCAGGCGCGCCGAGAGATTCGGCGCAGGATCCAGTGGCGACTCAATGGCCACGTCGTAGACCCGCGCCCGCAGGATCCGTTGCAGATAGCTCTCAGGGGCCTCGCTCATTCCACCAGTGTCGCAATTCGCACCCCTGGGCGGAAGCCAAGGCCTAGATTGCACCCCACCTCCAGGGTTGTGCATGCATCTCAGCGAGCTGAGTCACCCGAATCAGCTGCACGGCCTGAGCACGGCAGAGCTTGAAGCCATTGCCCGCCAGATTCGTGAGCGCCATCTGGAGGTGGTGAGCACCAGCGGCGGGCACCTGGGTCCCGGGCTGGGAGTGGTGGAGCTCACCCTCGCCCTCTATCAAACCCTCGATCTCGACCACGACAAAGTTGTGTGGGACGTGGGTCACCAGGCCTACCCCCACAAGTTGATAACTGGCCGTTACAAGGATTTCGATAGCCTGCGCCAGAAGAACGGGGTAGCCGGCTACCTCAAGCGCAGCGAGAGCCCCTTTGACCATTTCGGTGCCGGACACGCCAGCACCTCGATTTCGGCTGCCCTAGGCATGGCCCTGGCCCGCGATCGCCGCGGGGAAGACTTCAAATGTGTGGCGGTGATCGGCGATGGCGCCCTCACCGGTGGCATGGCGTTAGAGGCGATCAACCACGCCGGCCACCTGCCGAAAACCAAGCTGGTGGTGGTGCTGAACGACAACGACATGTCGATCAGCCCGCCGGTGGGTGCCCTTTCCACCTACCTCAACCGCATGCGGCTGAGCCCACCCTTGCAATTTCTGCAGGGCAATGCCGAGGAGGCGATCAAGCACCTGCCCTTCCTGCACGGCGAGCTGCCCAACGAGCTCAAGACGCTCAAAGAGAGCATGAAGCGTTTGGCGGTGCCCAAGGTGGGTGCGGTGTTTGAGGAGCTGGGCTTCACCTACATCGGCCCCATCGATGGCCACGACATCGCCGGCATGGTGCGCACCTTTGAACAGGCCCACCGCACCGAGGGTCCTGTGCTGGTGCATGTGGCCACCACCAAGGGCAAGGGCTACGCCTACGCCGAGGCCGATCAGGTGGGCTATCACGCCCAGAGCGCCTTTGATCTGGCCACTGGCAAGGCCTATCCCTCCAGCAAGCCGAAGCCGCCCAGCTACAGCAAGGTGTTTGGCCAGACGCTGGTGAAGCTCTGCGAACAGGACCCCACCGTGGTGGGCATCACCGCCGCCATGGCCACCGGCACCGGCCTGGATCTGCTGGAGAAGGCTTTTCCGGCGCAGTATTTCGATGTGGGCATCGCCGAGCAGCACGCCGTCACCATGGCGGCTGGCATGGCCTGCGAAGGGCTCAAGCCCGTCGTGGCTGTTTACAGCACCTTCCTGCAGCGTGCCTACGACCAGTTGATTCACGACGTCGGCATCCAGAACCTGCCGGTCACCTTTGTGCTGGATCGGGCCGGCATCGTTGGCGCCGACGGCCCTACCCACCAGGGGCAATACGACATCAGCTACTTTCGCGCCGTCCCCAATTTCACGGTGATGGCCCCCAAGGATGAGGCTGAGCTGCAGCGCATGCTGGTGACCTCAATTCACCACAGCGGCCCCTGCGCCCTGCGCATTCCCCGCGGCGAAGGCGAGGGGGTGCCTCTGGCAGAAGAGGGTTTTGAACCCTTAGAGATCGGCCGGGGCGAGCTGCTCACCGACGGCGACGACCTGCTGATCGTGGCCTATGGCGCCATGGTGGCTCCGGCGATGGCTACGGCCGGACTGCTGCAGGAAAAGGGTCTGCGGGCGGCCGTGATCAATGCCCGCTTCCTGCGGCCCCTAGATGAGGCCTTGATTCTTCCCATGGCCAAGCGCATCGGCAAGGTGGTGACCATGGAGGAGGGCGCCCTCCCTGGTGGCTTCGGTGCCGCCGTGGTGGAAACCCTCAGCGACCACGACGTGCTGGTGCCCGTGTTGCGCATCGGCATCCCCGATGTGCTCGTGGACCACGCCAGCCCGGAGCAGAGCAAGCAGAGCCTGGGCCTCACCCCGCTCCAGATGGCGGAGCGGATCATCAGCCGTTTTGGTGCTCCCCTTCAAAGCAGTCTCCCTGCTGCAGCTGCGCCCGTTGCTGTCTGAACCGGAGCCCTACGACTGCGAGGTGCTTGTGGTGGGTGCTGGCCCTTCGGGTGCTGAGCTAGCCCGCCTACTTGCCCAGGCTGGGGTTGATGTGCTGCTGGTTGATCGGCTTAAGAATTTGGGGCAGGCGGCTTTTAGTAGTGCGGCCCTGCCGCTTGAGACCCTCGATCGCTTTGGCATACCCGCTCACGTTGTGGCGGCGCGCTGGAGTGGCTGGCAGCTGGTGGGACCAGGCGAGCAGCGGCGGCTGTGGAGCGCAGAGCAACCCCTCGGCGCCGTGCTCGATTTTAGCGCCCTGCGCCAGTGGCTAGCTGGCCAGGCCCAGGCCTGGGGCGCCCGCCTGCAGCTCGGCGTTACGGCTATTGGCTGGCATCAAGATGGCGCTGGCGTTTGCACCGTGGTGCGCGATGGCGCTGCTGGTCGCCGCTTGCTGCGCAGCCGCTGGCTGGTGGATGCCAGCGGCGAGGGCCGAGCCTTGATTGGCGAGCAGGCAAAGCTGGCCGATCCGCTGGTGGCCGGCCTGGGGGTGGAATGGTTGTTGCAGGTGCATCCCGAGCAGTACCGGCCCTGGGCAGACCGGCTCAGTTTTTTCCTTGGCAGCGACTGGGTACGCCAGGGTTACGGCTGGATATTTCCGATGGCACCGGGCCAGCTCAAGGTGGGGGTGTGCCGCTTGGCCGATCCCAGCCGTGCCCAGCCAGCGCTGGCTCTGGAGCTGGGCGCCCTGGTGCAGCGCTGCGGCCTAGGCCAAACCGAGGTGCTCGATCGCCATGGGGGCCGCATTCGCAGCACGGTCCGCCGCCATGAACCACACCGGCTGGGCAGGTTGATCGGCCTGGGTGATGCTGTGAGCACGGCCAACCTGCTGGGTGGGGAGGGCATCCGCCACGCCCTAGCCAGTGCCCGGGTGCTGGCACCGCTGCTGCTGAAGGCCCTGGCCAAGCAAGCTGGCTGTGCCGTCCTAGACCAATACCCGAGCCTGCTAAGGCGGGAGCTGGGCTGGCGCTGGAGCCTGAGTGGCCGCCTAGCTAGGCGCACCTGGCTAGGACTGGCTGATGCCAGGGCCGATGCTCGCCTGGAGCGCCTGCTGGCGGGCTTGCAAACCCGGCGGGCGGAGGATCTCTCCGCCCTGTTGTTTGACTACCGCTTTGAGCGCTACGGGCTTAAAGCGCTGCCCTACTTGCTGGGTTGGCGCTGAGCCCTGAGGTTGGAACCCAGGCCCTTAAACCACGCCGCGGGAGGCCAGGCCAAGGATGGCGCCCATGCCGAGGATGTGGCCGAGGCTCAAGGTGCCGAGCATGGCGCCGTGGCTGAAACCGCCAAATAGGCCGGCGCTGGGCAGCTTCAGACCAACGTTTTGATGTTGGATTGTGGCCTTGCCAAGGGCGATGGCAATCACGTTGCAGACAATCATCACCAGCGCCACCTTGGGTGACCAGCTGATGGTGGCGGGGGCAAGGGCCAGGAGGGGAGCGATCATGGAGCAGGTGCCAACGCCCCATCTTCCGGGCAGCACCGCCCCTGGATCACCCGGCTTAAGACTTGTTCATTGCCTGCTGCCGCAGCCGGGTGACTACGCCATCGCGCTTGAGCCTGCCAAGCGCTTCATTGATCCGGGTTTCGAGGTCTTCGCTAATGCCTGGCGAGAGGGCGAATGCCTGGGATTGGGGGTTGAGGTTGCGCAGAGCCAGCCCGTAGCGCTTGTGGGGCAGTTGCTGCAGCAAAAAGTCGAGCTGGATGTCGTCGGCGAGCACCGCATCCACCGCATCAGCCACCAATAGGCTGTCGGCGCGGATCACCTGATCCAGCTCGCGCAGCTGAATCGGCGGCTGCAGGCCAGAGTCGTTGAGTCTTTGCAGAAGGTCGTCGCTGACGGTGCCACGCCGCACGGCAACCCGCTGGCCGGCGAGATCGTTGAGGTTGCGGATGTTGGGGCTCGCCAATTCCTGGTTGCCCCGCACGACGTTCAAGGTGACGTAGCTGACCAGCAGCGAGGCCGTGATGATCCGCACCAGGTAGGCCACAAAGACAAAGGTGTGGCCCCGTGTACTAACAACAACGGTGTTTGTGCCAGGGCCGGTGGCCAGCACCTGGAAGATCAGGGCGAAGGCGCGTCGCGGCCCGATCTCCCAGCTGCTGGGTTTGCTGCCGTTGCGCTCCACCTGCCAGACAGCCACGCTCAACATGCCTATCAGCACCACGTAGGCCAGCAGCAGCCTGATCAGATCAGGCGCCAGCAGGCTGCGCAGCAGGGAACTGCCGAGCTCCAGCTGGTTGCGTTTGACCATCACCCCCAAGCCCGATTCCTGAAAGGGCAGGCTGAAGCGGTTCTGGCGGATGCGTTCTGGTGAGATGGTGATGCAGCCGATCGCAACGTCCACTTCGTTGCGCTTGGTGGCCGCCAGGAGCTCGGTTGTGTTGTCTGCTGGCACAAGTACATAGGGGATCTGCTCCTGGTCGGCGACCTGTTGCCACAGTTCCACGGCCATGCCACTCCAGCTGCCCCGCTGGCGATAGGAGCAGGGCTGGGAGCCATCCGCCACGCCGACTCTCAATACGGGTGCAGCCTGGCTGGGCCCAGCGGCAAGGCTGACGACGATCGCCAGAAGCCAGAGCATCAGGATCGGGGCGGTTGGGCCGTGATCACGGCGCCAATGCCGCTGAAGCCAAGCACTACCAGCAGGTTGGAGATCGTGAGCAGCGATTCAGCTCCCCCATGTAGGGGATCCACATTGGCCAGCAGCTCGCCATAGCGCAGTTGGGCCACGATGGCGGCGGCAATGGTGACGGCCACAAACACCAGGGTGAATTGAAAGCCCCGCAGGGCCAGCTTGGGGAACCCCTCAATCCGCCCTGCCCACCAAAGGAAGGCCAGATAGGGGAGTAGCGACAGCACGAACAACGGCGTGGGGTCGATGCCGGCAAGCCAGCCGAGGGGGCCGTTCATGGCGCCGCCTGCCGCTGCTGGCGCAGCAAGTTCCAGGCCGCTAGGGCCAGGGCGGCGTTGCCAATGGTGGTGAGGCCCGCCTGAAACACCACCAGGCCCTGCAGGTTTGGGCTGTTGTCAAACAGATGCCAGGTGCAGGCAGCCATGGCACTCACCAAGGCCGGCATCATTGCCAGGCTCAACCAACGCCAACCGCCCTCCCGGCGAGCCACCCCCAGGCGCTGCACGGCCACCATCGCTACCACCCACTCGAGCACCGAGGTGACGTGAATCCACCAGGTGGGTAGGGAGAGGGCATGCATGGGGTCAGAGCAGGGGCGTGAGCTTCTCTTCGGAGCGTGACAGGTCCTGGATGCGACGGCGCAGGGTGTCGACCAGTTCGGCAATGGCCGGCGCGTTTCGGTTGTCGTGCAGCACCACCAAGCTCTCGACGTAATGGGAGGGCACGGCGACATCGAGCTCAACCACCGGCAGGGTGGTTCGCAGGGTCTTGAGTATCAGGCTGTTGGCGAAGTACACGGCCTCTTTCTGACTTTGTTTAGCGACGGCGTAGGCCTGCTCTGGCTGGAAGTGATGCTGGAAGAAGTTTTGGATGAACAGCTTCTGGGCGCGGGGATTGAACGGGAAGGTCGCGATCTGGCAGCACGATCCGATCTCCAGTCGGGTTGGGCTGGAGATATCAACCACACGAGAGTCCGCCAGGGTCACCAGATGGATTGGCGAGCGGTAGAGGTCGAAACAGGTGAAGCGATGGTCGTCGCTGGACGGTCGTTCGGGCAGGGTTGCCAGGCAGGCGTCGACCACCCGCTCCTTCAGCAGGTCCAGACAGTGATGGGGCGACCCCGGCGCGTCGCTGGGGTTGATGATCCAGTTCTTCGGCAGCGGCCTTAGTAGGTGGTCTTGACTCCAGGCTGGAGCCTGAAGCCGCAGGGGGCGATGGCCATGGATTCGATTGAGTTGGTGCACCTCTCTCTCCATTCGCACCAGCAGGGAATTTCCGCTCAGGTGCCACTGGCCGCCTCTGCGTTGCAGCTTGAGGCCGAGGTTGGACTCGGCCTGACTGACCCGCCGGGAGACCGTGCTCTGATTGCAGCGGGCCCGATCTCCGGCTAGGACACCACTCCCCAGCCAGATCAAAAGATCCAGAGCTTCCAGTGTCTCAACGGTGACCATCGCGCCTAGCCAGCCACCGTGGGCAGTTGTTGATCGCAGCTTCGATGGAGCCAACTGTGGCAGTCGGGGCTGAGGGCGTTGCGGCTCACCCGCTCGTAAGCCTCCAGCTGCTCCGGCCGCAGCACCCCCCGCCAACGCCCGTTGGTACCCCGGTAGAGAAAAGATTCGGCGCCCCCCTTCCAGAGACGCCCGCCGCAGGGCACATAGGTGGCGCTGCGCCGCCGCATGGCTTTGAAGTCGACGGCGGCACACACCATTTCTAAGCGCTCCGGGTCGGGGTCTATGCCCAGGAAGCAGGCGATCCGCTGCACCTGAGCCAGGAGATCGGCCTTGAGGTCGTTGTAGTGGAGCAAGAGAATGTTGGGTTGTTGGTGGTGATCCCACCAAGACTGCACGTTGTGAAAGAACGACCAGTAGGGCCACCCGTCCTGCTCCCAACCCAGCCAGCCGCGTTGCAGCCAGTCATCAAAGAAGGTCTGCACATCGGCGGGGGCGCGCGGAAAGGTATCGCCCCGCTCGTTGGGCACTTGGTTGACCAGCTGGTGGGCTTCGTCACTCCAATTGATGTAGTGATTCCAGAGTGACATCGCCACATCCCGTCCATCGCGGGCAATGTATAAAAACGAGCGCTGGTGGTCCCAGGGGAGGGCATCCAGGGGTAGATGGCTCTTGATGAAGCGGCGGTGGCGTTGCTGCTCCAGGGTTTGCTGCAGGGCCTCAAGATCGTGATAATTCGCCTCCAGCCAGGGAGAGAGCTCTGCCAGCGAGGCAGGCAATTCGCCCTCAAACAGCAGATGGGCCACGATCGACTGCAGCCAAGTGGTTCCGCTCTTGTACGGACTGGCGATGATGATGTCGTCGTCGCGGGGGGGCAGCCCATTCCAGCGCTGGCTATCGAAGTGGTGATTGCGGATGCGGCGCGTAAGTTGCGGGTCACTGCATCGCGGGTCTGGGCATTGAGGGTCAGAGCTCACCAAACCGCAAAAGTGGAAAAGCTGCGGAGAACTTAGGTAGGCTGAAAGGCTATTTGGGTGCTTTCGAGCGGTCTGTGGTCGCAACCCGCCAGGAGATCTCGGAGCCGACCCCGCGGCTGTTGCTTTGCGGCTACTACGGCGAGCACAACCTGGGCGACGACGCCCTGCTGGAGGTGCTGCTGAGCCAGTTGCCAGCGGGTTATCAGGCCACGGTTACGGCCCACGACGGTGCTCTCGTGCGGGAGCGCTTTGGGGTTGATACGGTGGCGCGCCGCAGCTTGCCCCTGGTGCTCAAGGCGCTGCGGCACTGTGATGCCTTGGTGCTTGGCGGCGGCAGCCTGTTGCAGGATTCCACCAGTTTCAAGAGCCTGCTCTATTACGCAGCTCTGATTGGGGCCGCCCGCTTGCAGGCCAAGCCTGTGCTGCTTTGGGGCCAGGGGCTGGGACCCCTGCAGCGGCGGCGCAGCCGATTGCTGGTGGGCCGCCTGCTGCGATTGGCAACGGCTGTGAGCTGGCGCGACCCGGAGTCGGCTGCCCTGGCCAGGAGCCTGGGGCGTGACGGACCCGTGGGCAGCGATCCGGTCTGGGGCCTACCTCCCCAGCAATGGCGGGGTAGGGGCGGCCCCTTGGTGCTTTGCTTCCGCCCCACCCGCCAGTTGCAGGGTTCAGCTTGGAGGCCCTATCTGGCAGCCCTGGATCAGTTGGCCGCCAGCCACGACCGGAAGGTGATCTGGCTGCCTTTCCACGCCAACCAGGACCGGGGCCTGCTGGAGCAGCTGCGCCGCGAGCAGCTGCTGCCGCCCGGGCTGGCAGCCCGCAGTCGGGAGGTGCTGGCTGAGCGGCCCCAGGAGGCGATGGCCATATGCAGCGGTGCTGGCTTGGTGGTGGCGATGCGGCTGCACGGCCTGATCCTGGCAGCCCTCTCCGGTGCGCCCTGCGCTGCCCTTAGCTATGACCCCAAGGTGGCTGCCGCCGCCGCCAACCTGGGCTGCTCCTGTCAAAATCTGGATATGGCGCCCGGCCCTGGGCTGGTGGCCAGCTGGGATAGGGCGCTAGACACCCCTCCACCCGCTTCAAGGCTGCTGGAGCTGCGCCAGCAGAGCGAAGTACACCAGCAAGTATTTGCATGTCTGGCGCCACTGGCTGTTTTATGACCTATTGGGTGTTTTATGACCAATTGGCTGCGTTAGCGCCTGATCAGCTGGCCTGAAGCTCCCGAAGGCTGGTGAGCACTTCGGCGCTGTGGCCGCTGGGACGGACCGCCACCCAGGTGGAGCGCAATATGCCCGAGGGGTCGATGAGGAAGGTGTGGCGCTGAGAGAAGGGAGCGATCCAGCTGCCATAGGCGCGGCTCACAGTGCCAGCTGGATCAGATAGCAAGGGAAACGCCAGCCCCTCGCTGCTGCAGAAATCGGCGTGGGATTCGGCATCGTCGGCACTCACTCCAACCACGGCCGCATTGGCGGCACGGAAGCTGGCCAGGTCTTTTTGAAAACCACGAGCTTCGATGGTGCAGCCGCCGGTGAAATCACGGGGATAGAAGTAGAGCACCAACCATTTGCCCTGGAAGTCGGCCAAATTCAGCCGAGTAGGTACGGCTTCACCATCGGCTGCTGGCGCAATGCCGGCTAGGTCGAAATCAGGGGAGGATTGGTTGAGTGCGGGCAGGGTGCCTCCCAAAGCAAAAGCCTGTCGGCTGGATGCCAACAGGCTTGCAGCACCCGCAGCTGCGGGCAGAAGAGCAACTAGGCCCTGCAGAAGTGCCCGACGCCGCATCGCAGGCTCAGATTTTGGCCAGGTTGACGCCCAACTCTTTGGCGTAAGCGCCCAGGCCCTTCTTCTGAATGGTTTTCAGAGCGCGGGTGGAGACGCGCAACTTGATGAAGCGGTTGCCTTCAGCCCACCACAGACGGCGCTCTTGCAGGTTCACCTGCTGGAGCTTTTTGGTGCGCACGTGGGAGTGCGAGACGGCCATGCCGTTGTTGGCGCGCTTGCCTGTGAGCTGGCAGACCCGGGACATGAACGATTTCCTAAACGACTTGCAGGCCCTAGCCCGAAAAATCATCCTACCAAACGGCAGATCCAGCCTTGGCCGGGCCTGCCGCTAGCGGCAGGAGAGAGTCAGAGCCCCCGCTCCATCAGCTTGCCCATCAAATCGGCGCTGCGCTGCTGGAAGCCAGCAAGCTCATTGGGCTCCAGGCCGCCCACGGCCAGACGGGCCAGCTCGTAGACATGGCGGCCAAGATCATCGGCCAGCTGCTGGCTGGGGGAGCTGCCGCCACTGCCACCGGTTGTGATCACCGAACCGGCAGAGAGCTTGAGCAGGCCTTCCACCAGCTTGTGTTTGCGGTTCACAAGCAGCACGTGGTGATCGGGCAGGCCGGGCAGGCGCTGCTCCATCAGGGCGCCCATGTCGTTGAGGCGGCGCATCTGCTCCGGCAGCAGGATCAAGGCGGCGGGGGCGTTGTCACCTTTTAGGGCCTGCACCTGGATGGTGATCTTGTCGTTGGCCAGAGCTGCCTTGAATAGGTCGCGCAGCTTTTCGGAATTGTCCTTGCCGTCTGCGTCGCTGATCTCGCTTTCTTGCTCCTGCAGCGATTCATCCAGCTCGCTGTCCACCCGCTGGAATTTGAGCTCCTCGTGGCGGTATTCGAGCCAGGGGATGAACTGGGTATCGATGAAGGTGTCGGCCAGCAGCACCTCGGCCCCCTGGCTCTTCCATAGGGCAAGGGCCCCAGCCTGGCCTGCTTCATCGGTGCAGTAGAGGATGCGCTTGTCGTTGGCGCCATCTAGGCGGGTGCGGTAGCCAGCCAGGGTGGTGTAGGCCTTGCCGCCTTCGCCGGGGATGGGGTCAATGCTCTCGCCCTCACCAGGCTCCTGCTCCGTGGGGGAAGCACTAGTGCCAAACAGCACCAGATCGGCCACCTGGTCGGCGAACTTTTCATCCTCCATGGCGCCGATCTTGATGAAGGGGGCCAGCGACTCCCAGCTTTCGGCGTAGCGCTTGGGGTCGTCGCGATGTAGCTCCTTGAGCCGGTCGCCCACCTTCTTGGCCACGAAGCCACCGATCGAACGCACCCGCCTGTCGGTTTGCAGGGCGGAGCGGCTCACGTTCAGGGGGATGTCGGGCGAATCAATCACGCCGCGCAGGGGCAGCAGGTAGCGGGGCACCACCTCCTTGATCGAGTCGCTCACAAACACGTTGTTGCAGTAGAGCTTGATCTCGCCCTTCTCCCAATCGGCCCGGCCAGTGGATTTGGGGAAAAACAGGATGCCCTGCAGGTTGTAGGGATAGTCGGTGTTGAGGTGCACCCACAGCAGGGGATCGCCCTGGAAGGGATAGAGGTAGCGGTAGAGCTCGATGTAGTCGTTGTCGGTGAGGTCCCTGGGGCTCTTGCGCCAAGGGGCCTCGCGCTTATTGACGGTTTCGCCTTCCAGCTGCACTTCCACCGGCAGGAAGTCGCAGTAGGTGGTTATTAAGGTGCGGATACGGGCCGGCTCGATGTATTCGAGCTCCTCCTCCATCAGGTGCAGGATCACGTCGGTGCCGGGCTCGCTGCGCTCGGCCAGCTCCAGGCTGAAGTTGGGGGAGCCATCACAGCTCCAGCGCACCGCCTCCGCGCCAGCACTGGCCGAGAGGGTCACCAGCTCCACCTGCTTAGCCACCATGAAGCTGGAATAGAAGCCCAGGCCGAAGTGGCCGATGATCGCGTCGCTTTCTTGCTTGTATTTCTCGAGGAAGTCTTCGGCGCTGGAAAAGGCCACCTGGTTGATGTAGCGCTTCACCTCATCGACATTCATGCCGATGCCGTTGTCGGAGATGGTGAGGGTGTTGGCCTCGCGGTCGATGCGGATCGAAATCTTGGCTTCAGGCCCTTCGCTGCAGTCGCCAGCCATCGCCGCCATGCGCCGCTTGCTGATGGCATCCACGCCATTGCTCACCAGCTCCCGCAGAAACACCTCATGGCCGCTGTAGACGGCCTTTTTGATGATCGGAAAGATGTTTTCGGTGTGGATCTGAATCTGGCCCTGTTCCAGCACCGTCATGGCAAGCGTTAGGTCGTTGGGCCAAACCTTACGGAGCTTGGTCCTTCCGGCTCAATGGCCCAGAGGGAGGGGTCTCCGAACTTTGACTTGGCTAAGTCTTGGCTTAGCTAAGTGGCGCAGCGCACAGCCTGCCTGCTGCGCCGCTCAGCCTGCCTGCTGCAGCTCGGGCTTTTCTTCGGGAAGGATGGCCCCCTGCACGGGGCACACCTGCAGGCAGATGCCGCAATCGATGCAGGTGTCGAAGTCGATCCAATAAAAGTTTGTGCCCTTGCTGTTGGCACCTTTCCCGGGGTTGATGCAAGCCACGGGGCAGGCATCAACGCAATCGGCTACGCCCTCGCAGACGTTGGTGACGATCGTGTGAGCCATCTTCGAACTTTAGGAATCGATCCAGAGGGTACGGCCGCAGCCGCGGGCTTGGCCGAGGGCTTCTGCTTCAGCTTGGTTGGCGCAGGCCCCGCTGAGCAGCTCAGCGCAGGTGCCCATCTGGTGCAAGGCCTCCAGCTGATCGAGGGCTGCGGCCAGGTGTTGGGGGTTGCCGTAGGCCACCAGTACCGGCGAAGGGCTCTCTATGGCAGGTGCCACCAGCTCCCGCACCGCTCCCACATCGAAGCCAAAGCCCACTCCCGCAGCCTCGCTTGGCTCTGGACAAAAGCGACCCACCAGGGCGTCGTAACGACCGCCGCTGGCAATCTCCACCGGCACCTCCTGGCCCTGACAAACCAGCTTCAGCACCAGGCCGTCGTAGAGGGCGAAGTGGGGCTGGAAGCTGGGGTCGAGCTGCAATTGCACCCCCAGGCGCTCGGCGGCCGGGGCTACCGCAGCCAGGGTCTCGCCCAGCTCCGTTAGCAGGGGGATGGGGCCCAGCCATTGCTCCAGTTGATACAGCACCTTGGCTGGCTCGCCGCGCAGGCGCATCAAGTTGCCCAGGCGCTGCCGATCAGAATCGGGGAGGGCCAGTTGGGCCAGAGCCAGGGGATCGAAGTTGGTGAGGGCAGCGCGGGCAGCTCCCTGCTGCTGCTCGGGCAGCTGGCGCAGCAGGGCGCTGAGCACCCCGTGGTGCCCAACTAGGAGCCGGGGTTGGTGATGGGCCTGCAGTCCAAGGGCTCCGGCGGCGGCAAGCAGCAGCCGCATCAGCTCCACATCGGCGGCGGCGGTTTGGGCCCCGAGCAGCTCTACGCCGCTCTGCAATTGTTCATGCAGCCGCTGGGAGCCGCCGTCAGCCGTGGAGCAGCGGAAGGTGCTGCCCATGGCCCAGAGCCGCAGGGGGCGGGGCCGCTCGGCCAGGCGGGTGCTGGCGGCGCGGGCGATCGAGGCGGTCAGCTCCGGACGCAGCCCCAGGGGCTCATCACTTGCCAGCCGCACCAGCTCGCGGCCGTCGATGCCACCACCAGCCTCCAGGGTGTCGAGCCGCTCAAAGCTGGGCGGCGCCACCTCCTGATAGCCCCAGAGCCGATACACAGCTGCGAGCTGATCGGCGATGCGCCGGTTGCCTTCAACTTCACGGGGGTTGAGATCCCGAACGCCAGCGGCAGGTTGCAGGGCCATTGCGGCGTTGAAGGTGGGATGGGGTGGGCTGATCCTATGGATCGAATCAGGGGGAGTCGAGTTCGGGGGCGCCATAGCTGGCGCCAACCAGGGGGCGGCAGGAAGCCAGGCCCTCGATCAGGGCTGGTTGCAGGGTCGCTCCACAGGCCAGGATCCGCCCCGAGTCGATCGCAAATGCCGAGCCGTCGTAGGCGCTCACCACACCACCGGCTTGCTCCACAAGCACCGCTCCGGCGGCCAGATCCCAGGGCGATAGGCCCCGCTCCCAAATGCCATCGAGCTTGCCGGCGGCCACGAAGGCCAGATCCAGGGCCACCGAGCCGCCGCGGCGCACGCCCTGGCTGCGGTGGGTAAACCAGGCGAATTCGGCGTAGTTGTTATCTAGTCGGCTGCGGCGGTCGTAGGCAAAGCCTGTCACCAGCAGGGCCTGCTCAAGGCTGGGGCAGGCGCTAACGGTCAACCTGCTGCCATTGCACCAGGAGCCCAATCCGGGTGCGGCCCAGTACAGCTGCTCCAGGCCTGGTGCGGCTAGGGCGCCGAGCAGGGGCTGGCCGCGCCAGCACAGGCCCACCGAGGTGGCAAACAGCGGGTAGCTGTGGGCGTAGTTGGTGGTGCCATCTAGGGGATCGACGCACCACTCCAGCTCGCCGGGCCTGGGGCGGCGTCCGCTCTCCTCGGCCAGAACTCCAATCTGCGGTGTTTCAGCCTCGAGCAGCGCCAGCACCGCTGCTTCAGCGGCATGGTCTGCCTCGGTGACCAGATCGCCGGAGCGCCCCTTCTCACGCACCTGCTGCAGGCGGCCAAAGTGCTGGCGCAGTTGCTCGCCACCGACCTCCGCCGCCCGGCGCGCCACCGCCGATAGGTGTTCGAGCTCGCCGCTGCTCAGGCCCGATTGCTCGTAGGCCGTGGTGCTAGCTGCTTTCATTCCTCCTCCAGGGGTAGGGCGCTGCGCACCTTGCCGCGGCCAAAGTGCCGCCCAAACTGCAGTTCGTAGACCTCGTCCTCCTCCTGGGTCACCACCTCCAAGGGGCCGGTGGCCCGGGCCACGCAGAGAAGTCCGTAGCCACGCCCGCGCAGCTCCCGCGATAGCCCCAGGGCCTCGCGCTGATCGATTTCGCCGCTGATCACGCGCACGGCGCAGGCGGTGCAGCAGCCGTTGCGGCAACTAAAAGGCAAGGGATCGCCCTGCTGCTCAAAGCTGCGCAGGATGTATTCCCCTTCGGGAACCTCATGGCGAATCACCTGGCCGGTTTGGAGCCAGTGAACCGTGATCGGATGGGTGCGAGTCATGCTGCTACATTGCCATCTGGTTGCCCCATTTTGCCCCTGGAGAGGTGGCCGAGTGGTCGAAGGCGCAGCACTGGAAATGCTGTATAGGGGCAACTCTATCGAGGGTTCGAATCCCTCCCTCTCCGTTATAAAGCCGGCCTTGCGGCCGGCTTTTTCATGGCCTTTAGAGATTGAATGAATCAATCCATACTTAGCCAAGTTCCTAATTTTGATATAAATTTCTAATTTAAACCCTTATCGTTGTATATCAGCCGAATCGGCCGCTCACGTAGTCCTGGGTGGCCTGCTGGCCGGGGGCATTGAAGATCCGCTCGGTGTCGTTGAACTCCACCAGGTAGCCCACCTTGCCAGTGCCACCTTCCACTGCTTCGGCATTGAAGAAGGCTGTTTGATCAGCCACACGCACGGCTTGCTGCATGTTGTGGGTCACGATGATGATCGTGTAGCTGCGCTTCAGCTCATGCATTGTTTCTTCGATCTTCAATGTGGAGATCGGATCAAGCGCTGAGCAAGGCTCGTCCATCAAGATCACCTCAGGCTCGGTGGCGATGGCGCGGGCGATGCAGAGGCGCTGCTGCTGGCCGCCCGAGAGGGCAAATCCGCTCTCCCTAAGCTTGTCCTTGCATTCGTCCCACACTGCAGCCTTGCGCAGGGAGCGCTCCACCAGCTCATCCATATCACCCTTGAAGCCGTTGATCCGGGCGCCGAAGGCGATGTTCTCGTAGATCGATTTTGGGAAGGGATTGGGCTTCTGGAACACCATGCCAATGCGCCTGCGCACCTCCACTGGATCCACTTTGGGATCGTAGAGATCGTGGCCGTCAAAAACAACTCTGCCCTTGAGCTTGCAGCCCGGAATCAGATCGTTCATCCGATTGAGGCCGCGCAATACGGTCGACTTACCGCAGCCTGAAGGTCCGATAAAGGCGGTCACCCGGCCGCGGGGAATATCCATGAACACATTTTTCACCGCCTCAAACTTGCCGTAGGAGATGGTGACGTTCTGCAGGGACATGCAGGCATCCCCCGTGGAGGAATCGGCGGACTGGCTGGAGTGGGAGCTGCTGGTCATTGCTCTGTAAGGAATGGGGGAAACGGAGGGGCTGGAGGTTCGGTCTTCAGACTTTGGTAATCCGAGCTATCCAGCGCGCCAGCAGGTTGGCGGCCAGGATCATCATCACCAGCACAAAGGAGGCAGCCCAGGCGAGTTCGTTTTGGGCTTGATAGGGCATGATCGCGAAATTGAAGATCAACACCGACATGGTGGCGATCGGATCAAACACCCCATCAGGCCAGAATGAGGAGAAGAGAGCCGTGAAGATCAACGGAGCCGTTTCACCGGCGGCTCGGGCGATTGCTAGCACTACACCAGTCGCGATCGGAGTGAAGGCCGATGGCAGGGTGATCCGCATCACGGTCACAAATTTTGAAGCACCTACGCCGTAGGCACCCCAGCGCAGCTCTTGGGGCACCAGTTTGAGCCCCTCATAGGTGGTTTTAATCACAGTCGGCAGCATCAACACGGCCAGGGCGATACCGCCAGCCATGGCGCTGTAACTCTGACCGAAAAATACACGGGTGGTTACAACAATGCCGTAGACGAATACACCGGCGATGATTGAAGGCACGCCGGCCAAAACGTCATTGCCGAAACCAACAAAATTGGCAAACCAGCCGCCGGTGGAGTATTCGCTGAGGAAAATGCCGCCCCCCACCCCCACGGGGATGGCAATCAGAGAGGCGATTACTGTCACCAATATGGTGCCGAGGATGGCGTTACCTATACCTCCACCTTCCATTCCGATGTCGGGTGGCAATTGGGTGAATAAGCCCACGCTGATCAGGCGGCCGCCTTGCATCAACACGTAGAACAAAACTAAAACTAGCGGTAAAACCGCAATAGCAGCAAATATGGAAGCAATGCCTGTGAACAGCAGGTTGCGTATGTTGCGCGTCAGCCAGGGGTCGAAGCGCAATGGCCGCCGGTCAAAAAGGGCGGTGTTGTCGTAGGTGATCGGAGAAGGATTGGCCATGGTGGTGATCAGTAACGCAGGCTGAGGCGACGGACGATCCACTGGGCTGCCACATTCACTGAGAATGTGAGCACCATCAGGATGAGGGCGGCATACATAAGGGCCGACACCTGGATGCCATCGGCTTCTCCGAACTGATTGGCGAGCATCGAGGCGATCGTGTTACCAGGCGCCAGCAGTGAAAAGCTGAAGTTGAAGGAGTTGCCAATAATCATCGTGACCGCCATGGTTTCCCCCATGGCCCTGCCTAGGGCAAGCATCACTCCGCCAGTTATGGAAGAAATAGCTGCCGGCAAGATCACGCTGAATATGGCTCCCCAGCGGGTAGTTCCTACCCCGTAGGCCCCCTGCCGCAGTTCAATAGGCACTTGATTCAGGGCATCTCGTGAGATGGCCGTGATGATTGGTAGCACCATCACCACCAGGATCAGAATGGCCGGGGCCATGCCAGGGCCCTGGGGAGCGGTGTCAAAGAATGGGCTCCAGCCCAACAGTTCGTGCAGCCAATCGAGGACAGGCCGGATGGCGGGCCCCATCACAAAGATTGCCCAAAGTCCGAGCACCACCGATGGAATTGCGGCAAGCAGTTCCACCATCAGGCCAATCGCCTCACGCACGGAGCTGGGGATTAGGTCTTCGGTGATGAAGATCGCGGTGCCCACACCGAGGGGAATGGCGATGGACAGAGACAGGATCGAGGTCACCAAAGTGCCGTAGATGGCGGTGAATGCCCCGTATTGCTCGTTGACGGGATCCCAGCTGGAGATGGTTAGGAAGCTGAGGCCAAAACTGGCCATCGCCTCCCGCGCACCCTGAAACACCGTGATGAAAATGCCAAGCAGAACGATCGCTACAACTGAGGCGAGCGCCAGGGTTAGCTGGCGAAAGCCCAGGTCGAGCAACTTTTCTGAGGGTGGGCGGCGACGCAGGGTGAAGGCGTCAGCATCTAGATTGCGATTGGGATTCGTTGGGCTTGAGCCCGCTTGGCTGGAGTCCGTCAGCATGGGTAGGGATGGCTTTGCATCGGTCAGCGCTAAGCGGCCGATCCAATCGAAATCTACGAAGGCCCCCCCTCGCAGCTGTTTAAGCAGTGATTAACGTCTGGGAGACCGTTAGTTTGGGGACCAACAGCGCGGGGCTGAGCCGCCGTTTTCATGGGTCGACGGGGTTCTAGGCGCATGCTTCTAAGTAAAGGGGTGCCATGTCCCGGATAGTTGGCATCGACCTAGGCACCACAAACTCAGTAGTGGCGGTACTGGAGGGCGGCCGTCCCCAGGTGATCGCCAGCGCTGAAGGCGGCCGCACCACCCCCTCGGTGGTGGGCTTCAGCCGCGACCAGGAGTTGCTCGTCGGCCAGCTGGCCCGGCGTCAGCTTGTGCTCAACCCCCGCAATACGTTCGCCAACCTCAAGCGTTTCGTTGGTCGTCAGTGGGACGAGCTTGAGGAAGACAGCCTGTCGGTGCCCTACAGCGTGCGGGCCAACGACCAGGGCAACGTGCGGGTGGTGTGCCCAGCCACTGAACGGGAATACGCCCCTGAAGAGCTGGTTGCCAGCGTGCTGCGCAAGCTCTGTGATGACGCCGCCACCTACCTCGGCGAGCCCGTGGAAGCGGCGGTGATCACCGTGCCGGCCTACTTCAACGACGCCCAGCGCCAGGCCACCCGCGACGCCGGCCGTCTGGCTGGGATCAGCGTTGAGCGGATCCTCAATGAGCCCACCTCGGCAGCCCTGGCCTACGGCTTTGATCGCAGCACCGTCAAACGGGTGCTGGTGTTTGACCTGGGCGGCGGCACCTTTGATGTGTCCGTGCTGCGCATCGCCCAAGGGGTGTTCGATGTGAAGGCCACCAGCGGCGACACCCAGCTGGGCGGCAACGACTGGGACCGGCGCATCGTCGATTGGCTGGCCGATGCCTTCCTGGCGGAGCACAGCATTGATCTACGCCGCGACCGCCAGGCCCTGCAGCGGCTCACCGAAGCAGCGGAGAAAGCCAAGATCGAGCTAAGTGGCGTTCAGAGCACGCCGATTTCCTTGCCTTTTATTGCCACCGGCCCCGACGGGCCGCTGCATATCGAAACCACCCTGGAGCGGCGGGTGTTTGAGGGCCTCTGCCCCGATCTGCTGGATCGCTTGCTGCGGCCGGTGCAACGCGCCCTGCGGGATTCGGCCTTCGCGGCGGAAGACATCGACGACGTCGTGCTGGTGGGTGGCTGCACCCGCATGCCCATGGTGCAGCAGATGGTGCGCACCCTCATTCCGCTGGAGCCCTGCCAGTCGGTGAACCCCGATGAGGTGGTGGCGATCGGTGCTGCGGTTCAGGCGGGGATTCTCACCGGTGAGCTGCGCGATCTGATGCTCAACGACGTCACGCCCCTTTCGCTTGGCCTGGAAACCATTGGCGGCGTGATGAAGGTGCTGATTCCTCGCAACACCTCGATCCCGGTGCGCAAGAGCGACCTGTTCAGCACTTCCGAAGCCAACCAAAGCTCGGTGGAGATCCACGTGCTGCAGGGGGAGCGGCAGATGGCTGTTGATAACAAGAGCCTGGGGCGTTTTCGCCTGTCTGGAATTCCGCCGGCGCCTCGGGGTGTGCCCCAGGTGCAGGTGTCCTTCGACATCGATGCCAACGGCCTGCTGCAGGTGTCGGCTACCGATCGCACCACCGGGAGGCAGCAGAGCGTCAGCATCCAGGGGGGCTCCAACCTCAGCGAGGAGGAGATCACCAAGTTGATTGAGGAGGCCGATCTCAAGGCCAGCGAGGATCGGCGCAAGCGAGCCGAGATTGATCGCCGCAACCGCGCCCAAACCCTGGTGGCCCAGGCGGAGCGCCGTTTGCGCGACGCATCCCTT
Source organism: Cyanobium sp. A1C-AMD (assembly GCF_024346495.1). Classification (NCBI taxonomy): domain Bacteria; kingdom Bacillati; phylum Cyanobacteriota; class Cyanophyceae; order Synechococcales; family Prochlorococcaceae; genus Cyanobium; species Cyanobium sp. A1C-AMD. The sequence goes on from NZ_JAGQDB010000010.1 coordinate 38,030, forward strand.
GAACTGGGCCCCTACGGCGCCGAGCGCCAGCAGCGCTCCGTGGAGATGGCCCTGCGCGATGTGCAGGATCTGCTGGCTGCCGACGACCTGGTGGAGCTGGAGCTGGCCGTGAGCCAGCTGCAGGAAGCTCTGTTTGGCCTCAACCGTCGCTTGCAGAGTGAACGCAAGGCAGAGCAGGGGCCGCTGCAGGGGCTCAAGAACACCCTGGGCTCGCTCAAAGATGAGTTGTTTGCCGATGACGATTGGGATGACTGGAACCGCCCTGGCAGCGATCCCTGGGCTGCTCCCCCCAGTCGCTACGACCGGGATCCCTATCGCGAGCCCTACAAGGATCCCTACAGAGAGCCCTACAGGGAGCCCTATCGCGAACCTGAACCGGTAGCCCGCGAGCGCCGGCCCCGCAGCGATTCAGATCCCTGGGGGGATAGTTCCTACCGGTGACCTCTAGCCCCGCCGCCTCGGCCGACTACTGGTCGGTGCTGGGCCTAGAGCCTGGCGCCGATGCCAGCAACCTCAAGCGGGCTTTCCGGGCCCAGGCCCGCCGCTGGCACCCCGATCTCAACGGCAACGACCCGCTGGCGGAGGAGCGCTTCAAGCTGGTCAACGAGGCCTATGCGGTGCTCTCAGATCCGCGCCGCCGCCAGGCCTGGGAGGCCGGTATGCCCGCTGACGGCCCGGGCCGGGAGTCCCAGGATCCCTTTGCTTCCGGTTTCCCGGACTTCGAGGCATATCTCGAGGTGCTTTTCGGTGAGCGCCGCCGTCCCCGCCGGGCCGCCGAACCCGAGTGGCAGGAACCCGAGCCCGAGCCTCCTGCAGAAAATCGCCGTCAGGCTTCTGGATCGGTAACCGCCGCACCGCCGCCACCACCACCGGTGCGGGCTTCCAGCGATCAGGAGAGCCTGGTGGACCTCACGCCGGAGCAGGCGTTGCAGGGGGAGCGGCTGGAGCTGGAGCTGGCTGATGGCACGGCGGTGGAGGTGTGGACCCCTCCTTTTGCCGGCGATGGCTGGCGACTGCGGCTGGCGGGGGTGACCCCTGGCGGCGGCGATCACTTCCTGCAGTTGCGGGTGCGCACCGAGGAAGGCCTGCGCATCGACGGCCTGCGGGTGCTCTACCCCCTCGAGCTGACCCCAGCGGAAGCGGCCCTGGGGTGCCAGGTGGTGGTGCCCACCCTGCGCGGGCCGGTGAAGCTGCGGGTGCCGGCCGGCTCCTCCAGCGGCCGCCTGCTGCGCCTGCGGGGGCGGGGCCAGGAGTGGGCTGAGCAGCGCGGCGACCAGCTGGTGGAGGTGCGCATCCTGGTGCCGGAGCAGCTGGGTGAGGCGGAGGCAGCCCTCTACAAGCGGCTGCAGGAGCTCGCCGATGACCCCGACGAACAGCACCGGTGACACACTGGAGGGCCATTGCCCCATGCCGCGATCCATGCCGGTGCATGTGCTGCTGTTTGATGCCGGAACCGATCAGGAAGGCATCCATTCGTTGGAGCTAAATGGCCGCACGGTGGTGCTGCTGTTTGAAGACAGCGACGATGCGGAGCGCTACGCCGGCCTGCTCGAAGCCCAGGACTTCCCCGTGCCCACCGTGGAGCCGCTCGACCGCGAGGAGATGGAGCTTTTCTGCGGCGAGGCTGGCTATGAGGCTCGCTTTGTGCCGGCGGGCTTCCTGCCCCAGAGCGCTGAAGACCGGCTGCTGATTGCGCCGCCCGAGCGCAACATGGATGTAACCAACTGGCAGGAGCAACGGGAGCAGCAGGAGCAGCAGGAGCAGCAGCAGGAGCAGGCGGGCGAGAGCACCCCTGATCCCAGCCTCGAAGCTTTCCGCCGTCAACTGGAGGGCCTGCTGTGAGCAACCCTTCTGTGAGCAACCCTCCTGTTAGCGGGCCTGATCGCGGCCACCTGCTCACCGAGCAGGCCAATCCCCTCAGCGAGCGGCTCGACCAGCTGCCCACCGACGAGCTGGTGGGCCTTTTTTGTGCCAACGAACGGGAGCCCCAGCGGGCCCTGGAAGCGGCGGCCCCGGCCCTGGCTGCCGCCGTTGATGCCATCGCTGCCCGTTTGCAGGCCGGCGGGCGACTTTTTTACCTAGGGGCCGGCACCTCCGGCCGGCTTGGGGTGCTGGATGCGGCCGAGTGTCCGCCAACTTTCTGCACGGCGCCCGAGCTGGTGCAGGGGGTGCTCGCTGGCGGCGCCCCAGCCCTGCTGCGCAGCTCCGAGGGCCTGGAGGATCTGGCAGCTGCTGGCCGCAGCGACCTGGAGGAGCGCGGCTTTGGCCCGGCCGATTGTTTGGTGGGCATCGCTGCTGGCGGCACCACTCCCTACGTGCTCGGGGCCCTGGAGCACGCCCAGGCGATCGGAGCCCTGGCAATCGCCATGGCCTGCGTGCCAGCCGAGCAGGTGCCGATGCCCTGCTCCATCGACATTCGCTTGCTTACGGGCCCGGAGTTGCTGGCGGGCTCCACCCGGCTCAAGGCCGGCACCGCCACCAAGATGGCCCTGAATTTGCTCTCCACCGGCGTGATGGTGCGCCTGGGCAAGGTGCACGGCAACCGCATGGTCGATGTGGCCGTCACCAACAGCAAGCTGGAGGATCGGGCCCTGCGCATCCTGCGCGATCTGGCTGGGCTGGAGCGGCAGCGCGGCCGGGAACTGCTGCAGCAGAGCGGCGGCTCGGTGAAGCTGGCCCTGTTGATCGCGGCCACTGGCCTGGACGCGGCCTCAGCCTCAGCCCACCTGGCCAGCCATGGCCCCAGCCTGCGCCAGGCGCTGGCGGCCTGCGGCGCTCAGCTGAACGGGCCCCAGTAGGGAGCCGTAAACAGGTCGAGCTTGCGGCGGGTGGCGGCAGGCACGTGCTCCTTGGGGGTCATCAGGGCATGGCGCAGGGCCTGGTGGGCGCTGCTGGTGGGTCGCTGGGCCTCAACCCGCTGGGCCGCTAGCCGCACGATTTGCTGGGCCAGGCTGGCGTTGGCCTGCAGGTTGGCGATCACCATTTCCACCGTCACCGAGGCGTGTTCCTGGTGCCAGCAGTCGTAGTCGGTCACCATCGCCAGGGTGGCGTAGGCAATCTCGGCTTCCCGGGCCAGGCGGGCTTCGGTGTGATTGGTCATGCCGATCACTTCGCAGTCCCAGGAGCGGTAGAGCTCCGATTCGGCCCGGGTGGAGAAGGCCGGCCCCTCCATGCAGAGATAGGTGCCGCCGCGGTGCAGCTTGCGGCCCTCGGGCATCAGGCTTTCGGCCACATCGGCCAGCAGGCGGCTGAGCGCCGGGCAGAAGGGCTCGGCAAAAGCCACATGGGCTACCAGCCCCTCACCAAACAGCGTCAGTGGCCGCTGCTGGGTGCGATCGATGAATTGGTCCGGCACCAGCATGTCGAGGGGCCGAACCCGCTCCTGCAGGGAGCCCACCGCCGACAGGGACAGGATCCAGCGCACGCCGAGGGAGCGCAGGGCCCAGAGGTTGGCCTGGTAGGGCACCTCGGTGGGGGTGTGGCTGTGGTGGCGGCCATGACGGGCCAGGAACACCACCTCCAGATCGCCGATACGGCCCAGGCGCAGGGCATCGGAGGGGGCTCCGTAGGGCGTTTCGATCGTGAGCTCTTGAATGTCTTCGAGGCCCTCCATGGCGTAGAGACCGCTGCCCCCCAGGATCCCCAGGCGGGCGCTGCTGAGATCGATGCCGTTAGGGGAGTTGGGGGTGGGGCTGCTCATCGGCGGCGGGGTCTGGCGACGGGGCGTTGAAAAGGGTTGGTCCGGCTTGAACCTGCCCCATTCTCAGCATGGCGTTTCAGCCGGTTGGCCCGTGCCACCCCATAAAGTCGGCCTTTATCCCCTGCCGCCGTGACCAAAGCCTTGATGGAGACCGACGCCGGCACCATCGAACTCGAACTGTTCGAGGCCGATGCACCCAACACCGTGGCTAACTTCACCAAGCTCGCCAGTGAGGGCTTCTACGACGGACTGGCTTTCCACCGCGTGATTCCAGGCTTCATGGCCCAGGGCGGTTGCCCAAATAGCCGTGAAGGCGCCCGTGGCACCGCTGGCACCGGCGGCCCCGGCTACCAGATCGACTGCGAGATCAACAGCCAGAAGCACCAAGCGGGCACCCTGGCCATGGCCCATGCCGGCAAGAACACTGGCGGCTCGCAGTTTTATATCTGCCACGGAGCCCAGCCCCACCTTGATGGCGTGCACACCGTGTTTGGCCTCACCGGCAACATGGATGTGGTTACGGCCCTGAAGAACGGCAGCCTCATCAACAAAGTGACAGTTCAAGACTGATTCAGATCCAGACCAGGAAGGCACCGGGCTGAAGTATCAGGTCGGTGCCCAGATCTGCAAGGGGCCGCTGCTCTGACTCCAGATCAGCGCTGGGATGGCTGCTGCGTTGACCATCAGGGGCTAGTAGCAGGCTCAGCCGTTCGGTTTGGGGCCAGTCGCCCATCAGCACCAGCGCCGCAGCAACTGCCCCCACTCCACTGCTGGCATGGTCGAGGCCGCCCAGCAGCACCGCAAGCTGGGGCTGGTCGAGCAGGGCCAGCAGCCTTGGATGCTCCTCTCGCTCCACCTGCAGCCCCTGCTTCAGGGCCCAGCGTTGCAATTGCTCAAGCTGGCCATTCGCCAAGGCCTGGCCGTGCCAGGCCAGCACTGCCGTGGGTCCGCCGATCGGGCAGGAGGGACCATCACCCATCAGATGGCCAAGTTTGATGCGCTTGGTTTGCAGGTAAGCGGCGTTGTGGCTGCCGGCATCCATCACCAGCGGCACCCGGTCTTCGACCTGCAGGCCATAACCACCAAGGCCTGCGATCTTGCGCGGATTGTTGGTGATCAGGCGTAGCCGGTGCACGCCCAGGTCGCTGAGGATTTGAGCTCCAACTCCGTAGTTGCGCAGGTCGGCAGCGAAGCCAAGGCGTTCGTTGGCTTCCACCGTGTCGAGGCCGGTGTCCTGCAGGGAGTAGGCCTTGAGCTTGTTGATCAGGCCAATGCCCCGGCCCTCCTGGCGCAGATACACCACCACCCCAACGCCGGCGGCTTCGATCATGCGCAGGGCCGCCTCCAGCTGGGGGCGGCAGTCGCAGCGCAGCGAACCAAAGGCATCGCCGGTTAGGCACTCGCTGTGCACCCGCACAAGCACCGGCTCCTTAGCCAGCTGCGGTTGGCCCTTGATGATGGCAACGTGCTCGCTGCCATCGAGTTCGTTGCGGTAGCCAATGGCGCGGAAGTCGCCGAAGGCGCTTGGCATGGCCGCTTCCGCCTGGCGCTGCACGAAGCGCTCGGTGTCGAGGCGGTAACTGATCAGTTCGGCAATGCTGATCAGGCGTAACCCGTGGCGTTTGGCGTAGGCAGCCAGCTGGGGTAGCCGGGCCATGGAGCCGTCGCTGTTTTGAATTTCGCAGATCACCCCGGCGGGATAGAGACCTGAAAGCCTGGCCAGATCGACGGCGGCCTCGGTGTGTCCAGCGCGTTTCAGTACGCCGCCCTGCTTGGCCCGCAGCGGGAAGATGTGGCCAGGCCGGCGCAGGTCGGCCGGACGGGTGTGGGGGTGGATCGCCACCTGGATGGTGCGGGCGCGATCGTCGGCGGAAATTCCAGTGCTGACGCCGTTTTCTGGGCCAGCATCGACGCTCACCGTGAAGGCGGTCTGGTTGCTGTCGGTGTTGCGATCCACCATCAGCGGCAGATCCAGGGCATCGAGCCGTTCACCCTCCATGGCCAGGCAGATCAGGCCCCGGGCCTCGGTGGCCATGAAGTTGATCTGCTCGGGCGTTGCAAACTGCGCGGCGCAGATCAGGTCGCCTTCATTTTCACGATTTTCATCGTCCACCACCACGATTGATTCGCCGTTGCGGATCGCGGCTAGACCATCGGCAACTGAGTCAAAAGCGATTCGCTCTTCCCCGTTCAAAGCGACCTCCGGGCTGGAACCGGATGGCAAGGGCGTGGAACTCGAGTCGCGCAGGAGGGTCAACGGAGTGCGTGCGGGGACTGGGCCCTAGCGCAATCATCCTTTATAAAGCCCCTTCGTCCTGCCCCCGGGCCTTGCCATGGCCAACAAGCGTGTTGCGGTAATCGGCGCCAGTGGCTACGGAGGCCTCCAGACCCTGCGCCTGCTCCACCAGCACCCTGCCCTGGATATCAGCTTCCTGGGCGGCGAGCGCAGCAGCGGCAAGCGCTGGAGTGAGCTGGTGCCCTTTTTGCCCCTGGCCGGCGACCCGGTGGTGCAAACCCCAGACCCCGATGCCATCGCTGCGGCGGCTGATTTCGCGGTGCTCAGCCTGCCCAATGGCCTGGCGGCCCAGCTGGTGCCGCCCCTGCTGCAGCGCGGTGTGCGGGTGGTTGATCTTTCCGCCGACTACCGCTTCAGCAGCCTCAGCCGCTGGCAGGAGGTGTATGCCAGCGAGGCCCGGGATGTGCCCCGCAGCGATGACGACCTCTGCGCTGAGGCCGTCTATGGCCTGCCCGAATGGGAGGCGGAGGCGATTCGTACCGCCCGTTTAATAGCGGCTCCTGGCTGTTTCCCCACGGCCTCACTGCTGGGGCTGCTGCCGTTCTTGAACCAGGGGCTGATCGACACCACCGGCATCGTCATCGATGCCAAAACCGGCACCTCCGGTGGTGGTCGGGCTGCCAAGGAGCACCTGCTGCTGGCGGAATGCTCCGAAGCGGTTGCTCCCTATGGGGTGGTGGGCCACCGCCACACCAGTGAGATTGAGCAGCTAGCTAGCCGGGTGGCGGGCCATGAGATCCAGCTGCAGTTCACCCCGCACCTGATGCCGATGGTGAGGGGCCTGCTGGCCACCGTCTACTGCCGTCTGCGCGATCCAGGCCTCACCGCTGAAGACTGCGCCACCCTGCTGGCTTCCGCCTACCGCCAGGCCCCCTGCGTTGAGGTGCTGCCGGTGGGTACCTACCCCTCCACCAAATGGGTGCGCCAGACCAACCGGGCCCTGCTCTCGGTGCAGGTGGATCGCCGCACCGGCCAGCTGATCGTGATGGCTGCCATCGACAACCTGGTCAAGGGCCAGGCCGGCCAGGGGGTGCAATGTCTCAACCTGATGGCCGGGCTTGAGCCCACCGCCGGCTTGCCGCTGCTGCCCTTCTATCCCTGAGCTGAGAGGTTCTGGGCGTTGAGGTGTTGGGCGGTGAGGGCCACCGCCAGGGGCAGGATGCGGTGCTCCTGGCGCTGGATGCGGGCGTTGAGGCTGGCGTGGTCGTCCGTGGCAAACACCGGCACCGCCGCCTGCACCAGGATGCGTCCTGCATCAACTTCCTCGCACACCAGGTGGGCGGTGCAGCCGGCCAGGGTGACCCCCGCCGCCAGGGCCTGGCCCACCGCATCAAGGCCGCGGAAGCTGGGCAGCAGTGATGGATGAATGTTGATCAGACGCTCGGGGAAGGCGCCGATCAGGGTGCTCGTGACGACGCGCATCCAGCCCGCCATCACCACCACATCAACGCCGGCTGCCTCAAAAGCCCCCACCAGGGCCTGGTCGAGGGCCTCGCGGCTGGCCACACTGCGGTGGTCATGCACTTGGCAAGGTATGGCGAGGCGCTCGGCCCGTTGCTGGGCACCGCAGCCGGGATTGTTGACCACCAGCAGGGCCACCTCTGCCTGGAGCTGGCCGTGTGTGCAGGCTTGCACCAGGGCTTCAAAGTTGCTGCCGGCTCCCGAAGCCATCACCCCCAGCCGCAGGATTGGCTGGGCCCTGGCCCAATCCGGTGGCAATTCCGGTGGCAATGGCCACTGGACGCAGGTCTCCTGATCGCTAGGGTCTGAAAAAGCGGGCATTGTGCCGTGTCCCACCTCACCATCCTGCCCACAGTGCTGCGCGATGCCGAGGGGCTAGCCGCCAGCTTGGTGGCTCTGGGCCACACCCCCATCTATGGCGGGGTGCTTAAGGGCTTTGCCACCGAGCGCCAGCCCGTTCTTCTGCAAGTTGTTTTGCCGGGTGGTGAAAGGCTGGGTTGGCAGCGCCACCGCGACGGCTCCCTTGCCCTGGTTGGCGACCTGCAGCGCCTTAGCCGCTCCCAGAGCCTGCAGCGCCTGCTTGGCGCCATCACCCGCCGCTACGCCGCCGAGCTGGCCCTGCGCCAGGCCGCCAGCGCCTTTCCTGGGGCCCAGGTGAGCGTGGCGTCCTGACGCCGTGCCTGAGCTGCATCTCGACCTCACCGCCTGCCACCAGCACCTGGTGCGGGTCCGCCTGCTTCACACTCCCCGTCACCTGAGCCTGCGCCTGGCCCTGCCGGCCTGGACTCCCGGCTCCTACCTGATCCGCGACTATGTGCGGCAGCTTGAGAGTCTGGAAATCACTCAGGCTGGACACCAGCTGGAGTCGCGCCGCACCAGCCCGAGCAGTTGGCAGCTAGAGCTGCCCAGCCTCGAACCAGTCGAAATCAGCTACGCGGTGCTGGCCGCCGAGCTCACGGTGCGCACCTGCCATCTCGATGGCGACCACGGCTTTCTGGCCTTAGCAGCCGTGGTTCTGGAGCTGGCGGGGGAGCGTTGGTCGCCCCACCGGCTGCAGCTCAGCCTTCCGCCCAGCTGGGATGCCTTCGTGCCCCTGCCAGAGCTGCCGGGCCCGACGAAGGGCTGGCTTGCTGCTGATTTCGACCAACTTATCGATACGCCGATTGAGGTTGGTCCCCATCGCTCCCATCACTTCAGCGTCGCCGGTGTGCCGCATCGCTGGGTGAGTTGGGGCCGCGATCTCCAAGGTGCCGATCTGCTCGACAGTGATCCCCAGCTGCTCAGCGATCTCGAAAAGGTTTGCCTGGCCTGCTGCCGGTTGATGGGCGTGGAGCGACCTGCGGCCGACCACTACCTATTTGTGCTGCACCTCACCGAAAGCGGTTATGGCGGCCTGGAGCACGATTGCAGCACCGTGTTGCAGTTTGGACGTCTGGCTCTGGCTAAGCCTGGTGGCCGCCGCAAGTTGCTGCAGCTAGCCGCCCATGAATACCTGCACCAGTGGAACGTGCGCCGGCTGCGGCCCGCCGAGCTGAGCCCTTATCGCTACGACCAAGCCGTGGTGGTGCCCACCCTCTGGTTTGCCGAGGGCATCACCAGCTATGTGGATCAGCTTTTGCCCCACTGCGCTGGCTGCAGCAGCGAGGGGGAGCTGCTTGAGGATCTGGGCGCGGATCTGAGCCGCTACCTGCTCAGTGCTGGGCGGCGGTTGCAGAGCCTGCGCGCCAGCAGTGAGGAGGCTTGGGTAAAGCTTTACCGCCCCGATGCCTACTCCCCCAATAGCCAGGTGAGCTATTACCTCAAGGGTGCGGTGCTGGCCTTGGTGCTGGACCTGCACCTACGCCGTGCCGGCAGCGGTCTGCCCGTGGTGCTGCGGCAGCTTTGGGCCAGCCATGGCGCCGTGGGCCGGGGTTACCAGGAGGCAGACCTGATTGCTGCCTTTGCCAGCCAGGCGCCCGATCTAGCTGAGCTGTTGCCCCGCTGGCTCAGCTCCTGTGAGGATCCGCCCCTGTTTGGCTATCTGGCCGATATGGGCCTGCGGCTTGAACCCCGGCTGGCTGCCAGCCAGGAGCTGGGCTGCCGCTTGGAGCCAGGTGGTGGCGGGTTGGTGGTGCAGCGGGTGGGCCGCGATGGACCGGCCCAACGGGCGGGGCTGGTAGTGGGCGATGAATTGATTGCCCTCGATGGCATGCGCCTGCGCAGCATTGACGATTTCATGGTGCATCTGCGGCCGGAGGCCCCCCTGATTCCCCACCAGTTGCTGTTCTGCCGGGACGGTTTGGTGCGCAGCACCGTGCTGCTGCCAACGGCACCAGCGGTGGAGAGCTGGCAGCTCCAGCTCGATGCCAGCACTGCTGATCTGGGCAGTGTTGATCTGGGCACTGCCGAAGTTTGCGCTGAGCGCCGCCGCCGCTGGCTGGGTCTTGAGGCTGCATGAATTCCAGCCCCCAGCCCCTCTGGATCGCCCTAGGCGCCGGCGCCATGCTCGCCCTTGGCGGGCTTGGCTGGCTGGCTCGGGATCTCTCAGCCCAACCGAATGGCGGCCAGAAGCGACCCAGTCTGCTCGAGCTGCTTGAAGAGGTGCGCCAAGCTCCGGCAGCACCTGAGCCGGGCCGCCGGGCGGCACCGGGGCCGCCTAACCACTCGCCTTGGCAATCCCCCCTGCGGGCGAGTTGCGCTCCCGGCGATCCAGCCCAGCGTTTAAGACTGCAGCAATTGGCAGAAAGGGTCCAAACCTCACCGGCGCGGGTGCAGATCCACCCCACCAACTTTGGCGAGCGCTTCAATCGTGATGCCTACGGCAATCCGGTGGATCCCACACCCCAGCTGGTGGTGCTGCACGAGACGGTTTATGGCATTGGTTCAGCCATCAACACCTTCGTGACGCCCCATCCCCGCGATGAAGATCAGGTGAGCTACCACACCTTGATTGGTGGCGATGGCTCGGTGGTGCAGGTGCTCGATCCTTCCAAACGGGCCTTTGGGGCTGGCAATTCGGCCTTCAACGGCCGCTGGGTAGTAACGAACGCCAAGGTGGGTGGCTCGATCAATAACTTCGCCCTGCACATCAGCTTGGAAACGCCCCTCGATGGCGAGAACGACGGACCATCCCATAGCGGGTACACCTCAGCCCAATACGACGCCCTGGCGGCCCTGCTAGCCGGCTGGATGCAGCGTTTCCCCATCCCGGCCTCCCACATCACAACCCACCGGGCGGTGGACCTGGGCGGCGAGCGAGCTGATCCCCGCAGCTTCCGTTGGTCTGAGTTGCAAACCCGAATGCAAATCCTCGGCCTGCTCTGCAAGCCTTGATTGCATTATTAAACTTTTGATTGAATTATTAAACTGTTGATTGAATTATTAAACCGTTAATTAAATTTTCAAGCTGTTAATTCACTAAGGAGACTCTGGAAAGCCCAGCCTATCTGCGCGAAAATGAGCCTGTAACCGCATGCCAGGACTGGGTTGATGGGCGGCAAGCAGCTTGGCTTCTCGGATTACGAGCTCACAACAGCCAAGAAGCAGACCAAACGGGAGAAGTTTCTCTCTGAGATGGAGGTGGTGGTGCCATGGCAGGCACTCATCGATCTGATCGAGCCCCACTACCCCAAAGCGAGTAAGAAAGGCGGCCGCCCCCCGTATCCACTCGCCACGATGCTGCGGATCCATCTGCTGCAGCAGTGGTATTCCCTCAGTGATCCGGCCATGGAAGAGGCCCTGATCGAGGT